>CALXYT010000018.1 GCA_944393045.1 uncultured Succinivibrionaceae bacterium
CCTTCTACAAAGTTAATCTTATGTCCATCGCCGGCATTTAAGTGTAATTCACCAGTATTATGGATTGCATTAGTACCAGTAGTATCCTGGCTTGCACCAATTGTTACACTAGTTTCATTTGCATTGATAACAGTTGTACCGGCGTTTGCAATAGAGCCGCCATTACCTGTGGTATTAAAGCCTGAAATGTTTTGAATATCATTTAAGGTTAATGTGCCATCTTTGGAGACTTTAATGCCTTCACTACTATTACCGTCAATACTATGAGAATTACCAGTTACAGTTAGATGATTTTTAACCTCACCGCCAATCTTAGTACCGGTTTCATTAGTTACTACATAAAGGGTATCGATTGTAGTATCGCCTGCTAAAGATACAGTGACATCCTCAGCCATAGTATCATAGATAGCTTTTTCAAGGGTGCCTAACTTATCAGCACTAGTTACACCTTCCTTAGTAAAGGTAATTTGTTCATTGTGATTATCAGTATCTTTAGTTATGGCTGTACTGTAATAATACTTTTCACCTTTAGTAAGATTATCAGTTGTAAAGTCGTAGTAGTAACCTTCAGCTTTAGATAAACCATCAATTGGGGTAACGCTGGCCTCTCTGGTAAGAGCGTCCATATCCTCAAGAACGGTAAATTCACCTAAGTTTATCTTTGAATGGTCAGATATATTAAGAGTACCGTCTATTTTGTCAGAGCCCAGATTTGTCTTACTTAAATTAACATCTAAATTTAAGGTGTTGTCATTCTTTAGAGTTACCTTATCAGCACTAACAGTATCAAGTCTGCCATTAGCACCTAAGTTTACGGTTGAATTATCTAAGGTTAATTGTGCATCATTTGAAGTGCCGTTCTTAACTGAAAGAGTAGCATCTTCTTTTAAGGTTAAGCTCTGGTTTGACAGATCCAAACTATTATTTACTTCAGCAGTGCCACTTTCAATGGTAACATTAGTATCTTTAATGCTATTAGCACTGAAAGAACCTTCAATATTCAAATTATTATTTAAGGTGTTTGGATCAGCTTCTGTTTGAGACTGGGCAATAGAATCAATGATAGATTCACCTGATGCCTCAATTGTTGCATCAGTGGTTACAATAACACTTGTGCCAGAATTTGAAGTGGCATTTACTCGAGAATTTGTTAAAGTTAAAGAAGCCCCCTCACCTAACATAACATTAAAATCTTTAAAGCCATTAAGTGCAATATCGGTAAGGGAAAGTGTTTTGCCATCTGCTACATTAATACCTGTTACAGCATCTGTTTGACCATTAAAGATTTTTGCAGTAATTTGAGTTAAAGTACCGGAACTAGCGCTCTTGATACTGAAGTCTTTTTCAAGGTTACCTTCATTCAAGTCGTAAGAAGTCTGGCTAGCTTCATAGCCACCTTCAACCCCCCAGAGGTAGATATTCTCATCAGTACTAAGTGTTTGCGAAGTTGTAGTTTTATCAGCAATAGCATCAGCAACCCCTGAAATAGCAGCATATTTCTGTAAAAGTAAGGCTGTATTAGAGCTGTCAGTGCCTACTGTATAAAGGTATTTACCTTTCTCACCTTCAATATTGGCAACAGCATATGCATCAGCTGCACTTATGGTATAACCAGATGTTACATCAGTAGCAGTGCCTGAATCATCTGTTTGAATAAAGCTATTACTCTTTATCGAATATGTGGCATCATTCAGGTCTTTAGTTAAAGAAAGGGTAGGGGTTACATTAAATTGAGGATTATTGGTTAAAGATAAAGCATCAGATCCTTTATAAAGAATACTATCAATCTTAAAGGAATCAATGCCACTTTCATCTTTAAGGACTGCATCAAGTTTTACGCTAACATTTGCGTCTGAGCCATTAACAGTTATCGCATCAGTTTCAATCTTATTGATTTTATCTGCATCTTCAGCGCCTTGGGTATAGTCTAAGCCTGAACCATTGGCAAGAGTTAATTCTTCTAATTTGGCACTGGCACCATCTTGAAGTCTTAAAGTAGTCTTATCTGCAAGACTGAACTTTACACCATTTAATACGCTACCGATATTTAAAACCAAGTTATCAGCAGCACTTTCATTTTCTAAAGAAACTTCGGCATTAGTATTAGCTGAGTTAATACCATTTTCAAGGTTTATTACTACCTCGCCATCTTCGCTGACAGTAGCACCATTATTATCCTGATGCTTAAAAGTTACAGATGCACTTGATGAAATACTTTCATTATTAAAGTAAATATCAGAGGAGGTTGCATCAGCTGCCTCTTGAGACTTTTTATTCCCCTCGAAAGTTGTATTACTGTTAATAACTACATCACCATTATTGATGGCAATAGCATTACCATTCTTTGCGGTATTACCAGTAAACGTTACTTTATCAAAAGTTGTAGTTAAATCTATGCACTTTGCATCAGAGCAACTATTATCTGTAATATCTTTTCGGTCAATATATACCGCACCACCCATTGATGCTTCATTACCTTTAAATTCAGTATTTGAAATAGTGGTTTTACGGTCTAACTGATAAGTAAGACTTGAATCAGAAGCGCCGCCATCTAAATCAATATCATTTGATAAATAAACGGCACCGCCTTTAGCTGTACCATCAAAATCAGTGGCCTTATTTCCTTCAAAATAAGACCCGTCAATATTTAAGGCGCCTAAAGCACTAATTGCACCACCATCAGCTGCAGTATTACCGGAAAATTTACTGTTACTGATACTGCCTTCACCTCTTTGTGAAAAGCTTATAGCACCACCATTTCTTTGAGCGGTATTATTTAAAAATAAGGAATCCTCAACAGTAAGTTTGCCTGATGAGTCAACTACACCACCTGAGCCGTTATATTGATTACTGTCATCCTTAACGCTGTTGTTGGCAAAAACTGACCTGTTAATAGTGTTTTCTAGTCGAGAATTAGTTGAGTCTATAATATTGGAGTGATTAGTTGATGTACCATCAATAAAAAACACCCCGCCTGCAAGTGCTGTATTTTCCCCAAAATAAGAGTTTTCAATAGTAATTTTTTCGTTTTTATACTGATTTATGACATTTGATTTTTGGTCAGTAGTTTTTTTTCTTGAAACATCTGAGCCATAAGAATTGGTTATGGTGATAACGGTGTTATTATCAGCATCGGTATCACGAACGCCACCCTGCGTAATATGGGCTTTATCTATGGTAACATCACCGCTTTGCGCAGTACCTAAGGTATCATTATCAGTAAACGTAAGATTACTATCAGCCACAAAAATAATCGCATCATTTTGTAGAGCATCTGAAATATTATCTGCAGTTATTTCAGTAATAACCTTAGCGTCTCCTGTTCCTGTTTTTTTTAAGAAGTAAAGTCTGGCATTTTCATCAGTTACCTGTAACTTGGTTTTTAAATCGGCAACAGTAGTTATAGCAGAGCTGTCATCGATAGTTATCTGTTCATTATAGTCATTGATATCTAAAGAAGATCCATCAACGGTAGAGTTCCAGATATTACTTACCGTGATATTTACTTCTGCATCAGCCTGAGGAGCAGCAATAAGTGACATCGCCCCAACTATTCCAGAAGTTGTGATACTTTTTGGTAATGACTTACGTTTTGGGGATTTCTTCTTACTACTCATAGTATTTCTCCTTAAGAATTTAATTGTAAATACCCTTTATTATAATTATGGCTACTTGCAATATGTTAAAGATAAAAGTAAAAGTTAGAGTACCAGACAAGTTTAAAGTTAAACTTTATGGGTGAGTGAGTAAATGGTTTTAGATCTTCATTAAATGCGTTAGTACATGCCTTTAATAAAAAAAGAAACAAATTTAAAAAGCTATAAGTAGAGTTTTTTAGAAATATCATTATGTTAACTTTATAGCAAGGTTCACCAGTTTAACCCTAAAATTGTTATAATCCTACATTGTAGTAGCTAAAAATGTTAAATTTACAAAATATTCGTAAAAATGTGAAATTGGTTATAGAACATTTCACTGTAAAAATAAAATCTGTGAATTTTCAGCAAATCCTTATAGTGTAAAGCTTTAAAAGAGTTAAAAATTACAAAAAAGTTTAACTTCTAAAGAAAGTTACAGTAAGTTTAATAAAAAGAAACATTTTTATAACTTTTTGTTAAAAATTTTACTTTTACCAAGCTTTTTTAATAGGCTATAAGTTGCTAATTTATATTTTACATCTTTTATTTTAACTCAATTCTAGCACCAATTTTTAGGCTTTAACCCTTTAGTTATAAGGTTTTAGAGCTAAATCTCAAAAAATCATTACGGTTATGTAAAATTTTAGGGTATTTCATAAAAGACTAAAAATCGTATCTTATTAGGCATCAAAAGCAAAGTGCTATCTTAAAACAGGTAAATTTCATATCATTATCGATGATATGCAAACATTCTTAATTAGCTTCACTTTCCTTTAAAAAACAGGCAGGTGTAAAAATTACTGAATTTATTTGCAGTTTTCTTAAGTTTTTAATTTTATTTGACAGTTATTGTCAGTAATTCATGCAATAAAAACTTATGCACTACGGATTTATAAAATATGAATTTTATGGCTTAATACTTAAAAGATATTAGCTAAGCAGAATCGAAAATTGAGGCAGGCTTCCTAGCAAAGAGCAGTTACAGGCATTAGTCAGGTTATATGATGCAAATGAGCATAAGCTATTATTACTTGGCGCTGTGAAGTTAATGGCCAATTTACAAGGGGATAGGGAGTTTAAGTTAGAGGCAGCTAATTTTAATGTGTTTGCAGGAAGTGGAATTGTCTCTAAAGCTGTTTTCTCCTTTGCCAGGCATATTGTGATGAATTCCCTGAATAAGCTAAAGGTCGGTTTAGTAAAAATAAAATCAGCCTCATCACAAAGGGCACGCAACTTAATAGATCTAAAACGGCCATTTCTTTCTAACTGCGCAGACTCTTTCTTATCCTTGGTTTTTACTAAAGAATAGCTTTTTGATAATGCCCCAAATAATAAAGGAGCCACCAAACGGTAGCTTATAAAAAATTAAAATTAAAATTTGAAATTTAAGACTTAAAATTAAAAATAAGAAATAAGAAATAAGGGGGAGGGAGCTGGTAATAACCAAAAGAACAGGTTGCGCAATAAAAAAACACCACCTTTTTTAGGTGGTGATAACTAGAAGATTACTTAAATAGAGGACAACCTAAGTGATTACTTAAAAACTTAAGGTCTTATCTTTATGTTTTAAAGCTTATGATTTTTTACCTTCATCAACACTCACATAAATACTATTATCAGTATCTTCCTCTTCTTCCCATGGCTCATCTTGCGGTGTCTTTGTCATATCTTTATTTACCATGGTGGCCACACAGGAGTCAGACCAAACATTCAGGGCTGTTTCTATCATATCTAATACGGCATAGAATGGAAGAATAATACCCATAAGTACAATAGGTACATTCATTGATGATAGCAAGCTTGCAGAGAGGAAGAAGCAACCCATTGGTACACCTGCATTACCAACAGCGGCAATGGTAGCGATAAACACCCACATCACTAAAAGTAACGGACTTATATCTGTACCATTATTTTGCATAAGGTATACAACAGTAGTAAGAATGAAGGCAGCACAACCATTCATGTTAATAGTAGTACAAATTGGTAGTACAAAACGAGTAACATTGGTATTTAACTTAAGACCATTTTCAGCACAGCTTAAGGTGATAGGTAAGGTACCTGCTGATGATTTAGAGAAAAAGGCAATAATTAAAGCTTTACTCATGCCTTTGATAGTCTTAATTGGATTTAAGCCTTTAAGAAGCAGATAAAGTGGTAATATCACTAAGCCCTGAATAAGGTTAGCTGCAATGATTACCATAAAGTAGGAACCAAGACCACCTAATTGCACTCCTTTAGCGAATTCAGCAATGCAGTTTGAGGTAAAACCAAAGATACCTAATGGTAAGAGACGAATAATCCACTTAACAATAAAAAATAATATTGACTGTAAACCTGCTAAAAAGTTTTTAATAGCTTCTTTATGGGCAGTATCAGGAATGGCTCTGATTCCTAAACCGCAAACAATAGCGATAAGTAAAATACTTAAGACATTGCCCTCAACTAATGGAGCAAGAGGATTATCTGGAATTATTTTTACAAAATAATCAAGATAAGTCCCTTTATCAGCCATAGCTGCGAAGATATCTTCTTCAGGTGTAGTCACATTAGCAGGTGCTATGGTATAGAATAGAACTGCTGCCACACTGGCGGCTAAAATTGTAGTTGATAAGGTGTAGGTAAGAGTTCTTTGCCATAATTTCTTATGGGAGACGGAACTACCTAACTGAGCGATTGTAAGACAGATTGTAACGCCGATAATAGGGACACTGACAAACTTAAACAGTCTTACAAAAATATCAGTTAAAAACTTGGCAAATTCATTACCAAATGTTGTCTGAAAACATCCGTTTAACACCCCGAGGGCGATGGCTAAGGTAAAGGCGATGGTATATTTCCATGAGGAAGAGCGCTCTATGTGACGTCTGATATCTTCTGCATGCATGATAATTTACTTCACTTATTTAAACTAATAACAAAATACTTGCCTGAGATTGTGGTAAGTTTAACCTTGCACAATCATATATCTAAGTAATTATACTTCTTACCTTTCATATCTAGCAAGAAAATACCACTTTTTACAGTGAAAGTATAATGTAATAGCACTGTAAAAGATAAAAAAACTCCATGAAATCTATTCAATTAAATATAAATTCCTGATAAAAATGAAAGCCCCCACATCTCATACCCCCCGCACCAAAACACATCAGACCAATAAAAAAAGCTCCCCGGCTTAAAAATATAAGCTAAAGAGCTTTTAGATGATTTATTGGTAAACTGTTTATAAAACTTTTAAAAAATCCCCATTGATAAGTAATGCTCACCAGTATCTGGTAAGATTGCTACAATGTTTTTATCTTTATTGCGTTCAAGTTTTGCTTCATCAATAGCAGCTTTTAAATTTGCCCCAGCTGAAATTCCAGCTAAGATTGCCTCTACCTGATTAAGCTCCTTTGTCATGCTGATAGCATCATCACTCTTTATGGTAACTATGCGATCAACAAATTCGGCTCGGTAGTTCTCTGGGATAAAGTTTGCACCAATCCCCTGAATCTTATGGGGGCCAAATGTGCCTTTACTGATAAGTGGCGACTCAAAAGGCTCAACGCCGATAGCTTCAACATTAACATTACGCTTTTTTAAACCTTGCGCAACACCTGAAATAGTACCACCTGTACCAATACCTGCAATTACGATATCAACTTTACCTAAAAGATCATCGTAAAGCTCTTTAGCAGTAGTATCGATATGAGCTTTATAATTATCAGGATTATAAAACTGTCCGACAATCATGCTATTTGGTATGTTCTTTGCAAGTTCTTCAGCTTTTGCAACAGCACCTTGCATGCCTAACGCACCAGGAGTTAAGATTAGTTCTGCCCCACGAGCTTTAAGTAAGATTTGGCGCTCTATACTCATACTGTCTGGCATAGTAAGAATAAGCCTAAGATTATAGATGGTTGCCACTAAGGCAAGACCAATACCGGTATTACCAGAGGTTGGCTCAATTAAGGTTGATCCTTCTTTAATGCGTCCATCTTTAAGAGCCTCTTTTACCATATTTAGTGCTGCACGGTCTTTAATAGAGCCGGCAGGATTAAACATTTCAAGTTTGGCAAATATTCTGCCATGCAGTTTATATTTTTCTTCTAATTTATGTAAGCGTACTAAAGGGGTATTTCCAATTAAATCCTTGATACTTTCATAATATGCCATAACTATCACCCAAACAAAAAAAATTAGCAATAAAGATTATTTCTTTTGCGAAACATTTTTCTTTTTAGCATTGTCTTCATTCGGGGTTACTTGTTTTTACCAAGCATTTTCTTTTTAACAGCAGATTTTACCCAGAAGAAGAGTACTAATAAAATAATTAAACCGATAATTACATGCACGATATTTTGCCCGTCTTGCACGTAGCGTAAAAGATCAGGTAAGCTATCAGCAAAATAGTAACCAAGATACACCCATACAGGTACAGATATAATGGCAGCAAGACCGTCCATAACAATAAATTGTGAGAAAGGAATACGGCGACTCATACCAGCTGCCAAGAAAATAGGGGAACGAAGCCCTGGCATAAAACGAGCAAAGAATAGCACCCAAATACCATGTTTGGTAAATTCATTTTGTACTTTGGCAAATCTGCTTGGTGGTAAAATCTTTCTGATAGGTTTAAATCTTTGAATTTTATACCCGAAAGTCTTACCTAGAATATACATGGTAGAGTCACCGATTAGCACACCTGCAAAGCATACTACGAGCATAATATGCGGATCTGTTGCTTTTAGACCTGATACCACCCCACCTGCTACTAAGGTAATATCTTCCGGTACTGGTAAACCAAACCCGCAAAGAATCAATATTAAAAAGGCGAAGAGGTAGTTGTACCAACCGAAAGAGGTTAAGTTATCAATTACAAATTGCAGAAACTTTTCAGCCATTGTTAAACCCTTGTTTTGGCCAGGAGCCAAAGATAAAAATGTTGTTAATGGTTATTATAATAATTTTCTTCTAAAGGCGCAGTAGGAAGTAAGCTTTATTATTGTGGTAAAGCACCCTGATAGTTTAATTGACGCCATGATTCGTACACAAAAATTGCCACGCTATTGGAAAGATTCATGCATCTTGAACCTGGCACCATGGGAATACGAACTTTTTGGGAAGGTTCCAAGGTATCGGTAAATTCATCAGGTAAACCTTTGGTTTCTTTCCCGAAAATCAGTACATCACCTGCTTTGAAGTTACACTTATCCGGATAAGCATGTCCTTTAGTAGTGCAGGCAAAGATACGGTGACCTTTAAAGTATTCAAGACATTCTGATAAATTACGATGTTTTTTAATATCCACATATTCGTGGTAATCAAGTCCTGCACGCATTAAACGTTTATCATCCAGCACAAAAGAAGCAGGTTCAATGATATGAAGTTTATAGCCAGTATTGGCACATAGGCGAATGATATTACCTGTGTTAGCAGGTATTTCAGGTTGAAATAAAACGATATTTAGCATTTTTTTAAAGTCTTGCTTTGTAGGTAAAAATTCATTAAATATCACATATTTTAACACCCAAATAAAGCATTGGCTATAAAAAACGATACTTTTAAAAATTCTGCGATGCCAAAAAGCGCAGTTTACTTAGCTTTTTAACCTCAAACCTTTTAACTTACCTTCTCCACCAAAATAAGATTAAACAGGAATAAATAGAATAAAAAGAGTATCTTTAGAAATATCTGCAACTTTATAGAAATAGCTTAAACTTTAAAAAACATTACTTAAAATAAAAAGAAGTGATGCTATAATTTAGCAGGTACCCAAATTTTTCTCCTAAAAATTCAATAAAAGAGCAGATAAAGAAAGAGCAATGCAAGAAGAATATAAAGCGATAATCGCAAGTTTAAATAACTTAAATAAAGAACCGGTTACTCCATCATTACAGGCAAGGATTAATGAAACATATGCAAGTTTACCCAATTCCTTATTATTTAGAGTGCATAATTTTTCTAAAATAAATTCTTTTGCCGACAGACTCCAGACAAAAGGTCCAATTGATATTGACAATACTGATTTACCAAAAGAATTATGTGCCATAAATGAATTATCAGTTAATAAGCTCCTGGCAAATTTTAAGGAAGGTAAGGGCAGTAGCATCACCATCAACAACACAAATAGCATCAATAAGAAGCTGAACCTGAACACTTTAACTTTCAATAAAGACTGCTATCAAGAAAATACTCCTAAATTCTTATACACCCCAAAAACATTTACCTTGGAAGATTATAGGAACGCTCAATATAAGCAGATTCTTTTTGCAAGAGCTATGAGTTATGCTAAAAAGGTTAGTGCCTGTCCTGTAATTGAGGAGGTGCTTGATACTTTATTTGGTGATATTGAAAAGAACTTTTATAATGAGTTATTACCCTTTGCCATAACTCCAAGCGCAAAGTATGTTGCCGATTATAAAAGTAAAGATATCATAAATGACAGATTATCATTTTTAGAGGCTCTTA
The DNA here is from genome assembly GCA_944393045.1 of uncultured Succinivibrionaceae bacterium. GTDB lineage: Bacteria > Pseudomonadota > Gammaproteobacteria > Enterobacterales > Succinivibrionaceae > HGM20899. The sequence goes on from CALXYT010000018.1 coordinate 10,089, forward strand.
TATCCGCTCTTTCAGGCAATTACGCCCTAATGCATTACATTATAGCCTTTTTATATCATGGTAAAGATAAAGTAGTTTCCCCTCATCCAAAGATTGCGTTATTTATCCTTGAAATGCTCTTAAGTCATGGTGATAAGGAAGCTTTTTCAGCTCTAGTATATTTATCTGATTATCGCACTAATCAGTTTAATATTGATGTTTTACCGTATTTTGAAGAATTTGCGCTCCTTGGTGCTAAATACGATATGCCTAAGGCAAAGATGCTCTTGGTTGATATTGCCTTAACTAAAAAATCTTCCTTACCTGTAAAAATTGAAGAACTAAAGGTAGTAACTACCACTAATACCACTAATACCAAAGACACCACCAATGTAACATTCTATAATAAGGCATCTAATCAAAATGAATATTTAGAAGTGCTTATTACCTCATTTCTAAACTTTACCTCAGTAATGGGGCTTGATTATTTTGTAAATATGGCAAATGCCCAGTCTTTTAATTTTAAAGTAGCCAGCTCTTTAGATGAGGCATATAAGGCTTATCTTTTAGCTAAAGATTTAACTAAGGTGCCTTTTGAGAGAGTAGAGCGCAATTGTTTAAATGATATTTACTGCAATATGCAGTATTTTGCAGATAACGTAAGGGCAGTATTTTTAACTAGAGTCTTAGCTAACTTATTAACCTGCGCTTATGAATGTGAAAGTAATCCATTTAAAGCCACCTCTGATGCTTTAAATGATTTAAAGGGTTATTTAAACTTTATAGTAGGAAGAATTACCTCTAAGGTAGAGCTGTTTTATTTAGATGAGCTTCTTACAAAGACTGTGAACTCAAGTATTGCCATCTTAACCAGCCTTGATTTAAAAGAGGTCTTTAATAAGCTCTCAAATGAAGAGCTTTTAGAAATAGGGGCGCTATATTTGGCAAATAAGGTAGATGACAAGATATTTACTTTTGTTCAAAGTACTGATGCGCAATTTTTAAAGGCGCTGCCTTTAATAAAAGAGCATAAAATGAATGATGCATATAACCTTTTAGAAAAATGTGCCTTAAATCATTCCCAAAATGCTTTATTACTTTTATCAGAGCTAATTTGCGCAAATATTTGTCTTTACCCAACAACTTTAGCAACTGAGCTTTGCAATGCTTATGCCCCGATTTTAGGTAGTAATGGCAATTTCAATCGTGATAATGAGAACATCTTTAGCGATTATCATTATATCTTTAGTAACCTTAAGGTTTATGAGGGGTATAAGGGGTTATTTTAAAATCCCACAACAAACAAACCAAAAGTCCAAAAGGTACCCCAAAAAATAAACCAAAAACTCAAATAAACAACAAGAAAGCAAGTAAAACAAAAAAACTCCTGGTGGCAAATACTACCAGGAATTTTTTTACATCTTACAGAATTTTAAAAAGGTAATTACTTAGTTTCTTCTTTAAGTTGAGGGGTTTCTTGTATATTTTTAACAAGTCTTAACCAGCGAACGTACATAACAATAGAATTTATTAAGTAGAATATCCACATTAGAAGTACCGCAATAGGTTTACCGGTACCTGCCAGGAATGGTGCTACCCAAAGATAGATATTTATGCAGTTAATGATAATCCATAAAATCCAGTGCTCACAGAAACGCTTAATACATAATACAAGCGCAACTGTTGCTAAGATAGTAGTTACACCATCAACAAATGGTAAGGCGCCATCAAGTTCTCTAAGAATAAAACCATAGATAACAGTTGCAATTGTGGTAAAGATTAAAAGTAAAATGGCTGCTTTTAAAGGTAATCTTCTTTTTGTGGTTTCATTATAGTAATTATCAAAGTGTCTTTTCCAGGAGAAGAAACCAATGATATTAAGAGGAATAAACACAAATAACTTTACCATTACCTCGCCATAATACTGATACTTATATGATATATAGGCATAAAGAATGGAGTTGATAAAACCGAAGAAAAACGCCCCTAATTTTGCTTTACCAGCAAAGATTGCCGCAAGGCAGCCTGTTAAGGCTGCTATGATGGCAATGATGCTATCTTTATTAACGGATAAAGAAGTAATGATAGCTAAAGAGGCTACTAAGTAAATAATTTCAGCTTTAGTCCAGTTAGAGCATTCTTTAACTATAAAAGTTTTTAATCTTGTAATCATATGTAATAAAAATTTAAAAATTTAAAAATTAATAAAAACAACTTTGCCTAAATATCTGCTTCCTAAAAATTTAAGGAATCCTACATTTAAGGCGTGTTAATTGTACATGAATTACATAAAAATAAAAAATCTTATTTTTAAAAACTTGGTTTTTGTGTATAAAACAAACAAACAATATAACTTTATGTCGTAGAAGTCCCCATTTTTTAACTCCCTCCCTTAAAAGCTACTAGAATTTGCAATATAAAGCTAGCAGAATCTTCATCCTCTCATCTCAAACCAACCAAAAAACTAGATACTCCTGCGAGTCTCCACAAGTATCGACAACCATTTCCATCCAAGGTACTGAAGATATAATAGCTAAATAGTAAAAACAATACAAATAAAAAATATATCTATTATTGATTTTCAAAAAATAATGTGCTATCATAACTACTGGGATATTTTATAAGTCACATCTTACTTTAAAAGAAATAGGATAATTTTTCTGGAAAACAGCTGGAGATTACAAATGGCTCGTACAATTGCCGTTGAGTATATAGTTAAGGATGAGAAGGGTAAAGAATTGGCAAGATTTCAGGATATTGAGGAAGCAAAGCGCTACGACAGGATGCTTGCCGCTGCTGATGATATTTATGAACTTATTGGTGGCATTAAGGAATTGAAAGAGGTAGATGATAATATTAAAGATGAATTATCATTTCAGCTTGCTAAGCACTCGGAAGAGGTTATTGGGATTTTAGCAACTATAAATGGCAAGAAAAAACTCCCAAAAAAGGAAGCTAAAAAAGATTTAACCCAAATGGCTGATGTTACTGAGCTTAAAGCAGCAAGTTAATGAAAGATACAACAAACCAACATTTTAAAAATTAATAAAAATTAAAAAGGAAAATAGTGTTACCTGTTTTCCTTAAATTTTTTTATCTATAATGTTCTTTTCAGGAAATATTAATTACTTTACACTTTTTGTTCTTTGCCAAACTACGGATCCACTCTTAAGGTCTGTAATTTTTAAAAGAATCTGCGCTCCTTGCCCTTGCGCATTTACATGACCTGTAAGAATATAGTCAATATTCTGCGCTTTGGCAATTCTTATCATATAAGCATTCGATGCCTGGTTAAGCTGACTTTTAATACGCTGCTCAAGTGAGGATGAAATAAGATTAAATCTATCTGAATTACCAATCTCTTCTTTTAAGATACTAGTTAGCAATGCGCTACTTGAACAAACAGCTTTATCAGATGATACATAGTATACCATGCTTAAGTTTGGTTGCCTTGGAGTAAACATGGTAATTGCAAGTTTTGCTAAAGATCTTAAACCATCTTCAAGAGTGGCATCATCGTAAGAACATGCTCCTTCCTTATTTAAGGTATCTTCTTCGCTTAAGGAATCATTTACCTCTTCGGTAACAACTAACCCATCCTCTTCTTTTTTTACCTGTTCATTTTCTGATACTTGCGAAGGACTGCGAGCTTTATTAGTAGGGGCTTTTTTGCGTTTTTGGGTTTTGGCCGTAGCTTTTCCGTTAGTAGATTCTATCTCTACAGGCTTTACCTTTGGACCAAAAAGCGCATCAGTTTGCTCTTGAATAAAAGCACACCCTGAAAGTATGCTTAAGGTAAAAGAGATAAGGAGAAATTTTTTTATCATTAATGTTTTTTCCAAAAAAGTTAGAAACCTAGCCCTTTAAGTTTTTCACCACCTAAAAGGTGCATATGAAGGTGAGGAACTTCCTGACCACCATCTGAATTACAATTTATAATTAAGCGATAACCATTTTCGGCAATACCTAATTCCTTCGCCATTTTTTGGGCGGTAAGTACTAATTTACCGATTAGTAAGGCCTCATCTTGCCTGATATCATTTACTGTTGGGATAACTTTATTTGGCACAATTAGTAAATGAACTTTAGCCTTTGGGGCGATATCGGCAAATACTGTTACCTCATCATCCTGGTAACGAATATCAGCAGGTATTTCATGATTGATAATTTTAGTAAAAATTGTTTCATTAGCCATATGCTTATCCTTGTTGGAGTCTAGGTATAAATAATGCTGATTTTTTGTAAAAATAAAGCAGAATCTTAGAGCCAAAAAGTAAAACTCAGCTCTTAAGAAATTATACAATATATCTTTTATAAGGCAATAAGTTTATAATAACGAGGTTTTTTGTTTCTTGAGCAAAGGTTAAAAAATATGTTTTTAGTTGATTCACATTGTCATATTGATAGTTTAGATTTTACTGATATTCATCAAGACGTTAAAGATGTGCTAACTAAAGCGCATCTTGCTGGAGTAACGCATTTTTTATGTGCAGGAACAGAGCTTGAGACCTTTGAGCAGATGTATAATATGATTGCCCCTTTTGAGGAGGTTTTTGCAGCATGCGCTATGCATCCTGAGAATGTTAATGCTCAAAACATTAATTGGTCAGAAAAGCAAATGAAAACTTATTTGCAAATGCCGAGAGTAATAGCGTTAGGGGAAACAGGGCTTGATTATATTTGCACGCCTGAGACAAAAGATTTGCAGAAAAAAAGCTTTGAAAGGCAAATTGCTATTGCCAATGAATTACAAAAACCACTCATCATTCATGCAAGAGGGGCAATCTATGATTGTATCGATATGATTTATGCCTTAGAAGCCCGAGATAATGGTGGGGTAATGCATTGTTTTTGTGACGATATAGATGCTGCTCGTAAAGCGCTGGACTTAGGTTATTACATTTCGTTTTCAGGGATTGTAACTTTTAAGAATGCTAAAAATGTACAAGAGAGCTGTAAATACGTTCCGGTTGATCGCATGTTAGTAGAAACTGATTGCCCATATCTTGCCCCGGTCCCAAAACGCGGTAAACCAAATGAACCTGCTTTTGTAAGCTATACAGCTAAATTTATTGCAGATCTCAAAGGCATAAGCTATGACGAGCTTTGTACAAAAACCTCTAAGAACTTTGAAGAGCTCTTTAAAGTTACCTTAAAGTAAATAACACGGCAAAAGTAAGTTAAAAGCAGGCAATAAAAAGAGAAAAAAATACACCCCACACATAAATCTTTCATACGATAATAGCCTTAACTTTAGTAGTTAAGGCTATTATCAGTTTTGAAAGAAAGATAGATATAACTTGGTACTTTAAGCTTAAACCTTAATGAAAAGGAAAAAAGGGTTAATAAAGAAGGTTATATAACATTATCTTGACTGCAAGGGATAATATGCACGTGAAGGTATTCTTTTATTTCTTCACGGCTAACTTCACCTTTTTCAATATTATCAAGTAATTTAAGCGTTTTTTTCTCATCTAATTCTAGAGTATAACCATTCATTAGTAAAAAGGTCGAGGCAGCCAATAACGCCGTTCTTTTATTAGCATCTAAAAATGGATGAAAACGAATAATCCCGTAAAGTAGGGCGATAGCTTTAGCAATAGTAGGCGTCTGGTTATTATTGCATGAGTTATAAAGTTCCATAACTTTAGTTAAGGCACTACTGCTGCGAGAATCGTAAATGCCTGAGAAGGCATTTACAATTAGCGCATGAATAACTTTAATTTGATCTTCAGTTATGTCGTATTTAATTTTTACTGTCATCTGTTAATCCTGCACTTATGTAAAGATGCTGTAATACAGGAAAAAATTTACAAAAAGCTAAGATGGTATTTTTAAAAAAGTATGGATTACTTTGCACCGTTATATCTTCAGGAATAGCAGAAAATAATTGTTTAAGCTTGGCAACCAAACCAACGTTAATAATAATTAAATCTATTTGCTCCTCCGTAAAATCTAATTCTCGCAGTTTTTCAATAATTGTTACTGTATCTAATGCATTACAATAAACTGATTTTTGGAACATACCTCTTGCCCACTATAATCAATACCTTTTAAAAACTTATGTTTAGTAAACATTAAAAAACTTTACTTTATTTAAGTTTAATTACTTTTTGCGACAACATTTTTACTTACTACGATTATGCACTAAATTTTTAAAAACAAATCTTCGAGAATGCTAAAAAACGGACAGTATCGCAAAAAAAATTTTGATAAATTGATCTTGAGCAAATTTTTTTGCTATGAACCCCCCTCCCTGAATCCTTTCAGATTTACACCAATTTGCCCCCAAAAAATCCCCAAAAACCAAAATTCTTCACCTGTAAGTTACCTCTTTCCACCATGGAAACAGCTTGCATCATTTCATAAAATGATTAAAGAATATCAATAAAATTATTTAACTTCTAATAACACTTGCAAAAGTTTTTTAGGTGATATATTTTAGTAGCAGATAGTTCTGATTTTAGAAGTTTTATGGTTTTGATTATTACTAATTCTAATTACTGATTACAACTTTTAATTATTAATTACAATTATCATAACTATTGCCATGTATGGCTTTTAAGATAGGAGCTATGATGTTTCTGATAATTTGTTTTAGTTTGTTATAAAGTTTGATTTTTTTAAAGTTTCACAATGGCTTCAGTACTTGCAAAGCTAATAAAACCATTTAGGTTACGCAATATTCCTAATACTTTAACAATCTTGCGTGTTATTCTTATACCTTTTTATATTCTCTTCTTTTACTTAACTTCTTCATGGAGTAACTTAGTAGCAGCTTCTATCTTTGTAGTGGCAGCTTTAACTGATTTACTTGATGGGTATTTAGCACGCAAGTTAAACGTTTGCTCAAAATTTGGAGCGTTTTTAGATCCTGTTGCCGATAAGATTATGGTCTGCGTGGCGCTTGTTTTATTAGTAGGTCATTTTGCGAAATATGAGCATTTATATTTTCCGTATATCTCAGTAGTTGTTGGCTTATGTGCCTGCGTTATAGTTTCCCGTGAAATTGTTATTAGTGCTTTACGTGAATGGATGGCTGAGGTTGGCTCAAGAGCTAAGGTTGCTGTAAGCTGGATAGGTAAATGGAAAACCACTATTCAGATGATTGCTATTGCAGGGCTTATTTGGCGAGATCAAACGTTAATTATGCAGGTTGAGAACTGGATGGTTTATGCCTCATTGGTTCTTATGGTAGTAGCTACCATTTTAACAATTTGGTCTATGATAGATTATTTAATGGTGGGATTTTCTACCATGAATGATGAAACTATGCATATGAAAGCTGAAAGGGAGTCTATTCCTCTGAATAAAGCTACTCAAAGTAATAATTAACAGTTACTAAGAATTTTTTTCACTTTCTAAATTAAGCCAACTTTGATAGTTTGGCTTTTTTACTTTTATAAAAACTTATGTACTTCATAAAAACTTATGGATAAAAAAGTGGCAGATCATAATAGTCAAACAAGGCTCACTGGTCTTCGTATTTTAGCAACCTGCTTAAAAGATACTAGTAAATTACCTCTTAGATTATTTATCGCAGCAACACTTACAGGTATGCTGACAGGTTTTATTTGCGCATTTTTTGAGATAATCCCTGCTTACCTGAATTTTATAAGAGTAGAGTATTTATCACCCCTTGGGGATACTTCTTATTTAAAGTATGCAGTGGCCTTTGTAATTAGTGCAATTTTAGGGGCTGTTGCGATATTTTTAACTAAAGCCTTTGCTCCTGAGGCAGGAGGCTCGGGCATTCCTGAAATAGAAGGGGCGTTAATAAATTTGCGTCCTGTGCGTTTCTGGCGAGTTTTATCAGTTAAGTTCTTTGGTGGTATTTGCTCGCTTTCATCTGGTATGGTACTAGGGCGAGAGGGGCCTTCTATTCAGATTGGTGGTAATTTAGGGGCGTTGGTCTCTCATTCTTTACGCTTAAAGCAAGATGAGTTTCATATTCTTCTTGCAGCAGGGGCCGCATCTGGTCTTGCCAGCGCCTTTAATGCTCCACTTGCTGGAGTATTATTTGTGCTTGAAGAGCTTAGGCCTCAGTTTAAATTCTCTAAAAGATCTGTTTGCGTGGTCTTTATTTCCGTAATAGTCTCAACTATAACTCGAGATAATTTCTCAGGAGTATATCCGGTCTTTGATTTACCAGGTTATGCTATGGTTGATTTAAAAGATTTATATATCTTTGTGCTATTTGGGATTATTGTAGGAGTCTGTGGGGTGATGTTTAATAAACTTGTAGGTATTATGCAAAACACCTATCAGCGTTTATATAATGGTAGCATTATTAGAGCCGTTATAATAGTAGCTGTTTTAGCAGGGTGCTATGGTATTTTATCCATTCAGATTCCTGAGGTTACAGGATCTGGCATGAGGTTTATTCCTGAGTGGATAGTAAGTGATTTATCAGTTGTTGCATTATTACTTATTTTAGTAGCTCGTCTAATTGGTATTTTACTATGCTTTTCATCTGGGATTCCCGGTGGCATCTTTGCTCCAAGTCTGGCATTGGGTACGCTTTTAGGTTCGATGTGCGCAATGCAATTACTAAAGCTTGATATGATAAATTTTGATGTTGGGATATTAGCTATTATTGGGATGGGAGCATTTTTTGCGGCATCTGTAAGAGCACCTGTAACAGGAATTATTTTAGTATGCGAGATGACTAATAACTTTGAGTTTTTATTACCTATGATGTGCACTGTGATAAGCGCATCTTATACTGCTGCACTCCTTAATGGTAAGCCTATCTATACCCAAATCTTAGAGCGTACTATTAGAAACCAATCAAAAAGCAACCAACCAAAAAAATTATCCCCTAAATAAATATAACACTAAAAGTGTAACTTTTAGTGTTATATAACTACTATGAAAACAGAACTAAACGTAATTTAAAACTTTTAAACTTAAATTAGAACTTTCATTATCTCCCAATACCATGATAAGTAAAGCCTTGGTTTTGGGCATCCTGAGCATTAAGCAGATTTCTAAAATCGCAGATGCACTTATGCTTCATAAGAGATGCGCATTTAGATAAATCCAGTTCCTTAAATTCCGGCCATTCTGTTAATACCGCTAACACCTCAGCATCTTTTAAGGTATCGTACATAGTTGGGGCATACTTAATCTTATCACCTAAAATAAGCTCCGCATTCTTCATGCCTTGAGGGTCAAAGGCAGTAATTTTTGCATGAGGATTTTGCTCAAGGATAGCACTTACTATTTCCATAGCAGGGCTTTCACGGCAATCATCGGTCCCGTTTTTAAAGGTTAGCCCAAGTATTGCAATATTTGGGGCAGGGGTAGTACTTGCTGCTAGAATCTTAGTAGCCATTTTCTTTTTACGAGCAATATTGCCGGTAATAGTTGCTTCAATTAGTGATAGCTCAACATTATACTGCTTAGACATAAACTTTAAGGCTTGGGTATCCTTGGGGAAACAGCTTCCACCAAAGCCGGGACCAGGATTTAAAAACTTAGTACCAATGCGAGTATCCAAGCCCATACCTTTTGCAACTTCAAGGACATTTGCTCCTGTTGCCTCACAAAAATCAGCAATTTCATTGATATATTGAATTTTAATAGCTAAAAAAGAGTTTGAGGCATACTTAATAGTTTCAGATGAACGGCGTTTTACATAAAGGATATTAGTCTTTGAGGCAAAAGGTTCATAAAGTTTTGTAATAACCTTAGTAGCTTTTTCATTATCGGAACCTACAATTATGCGGTCAGGATTAAAGAAATCATAAACGGCATAACCTTCTCGTAAAAATTCAGGTAATGATACTACATCAAATTGCGCTTGTGGATTTGCTTTACTAATCAACTCTTCAAGCTTATCACCAGTGCCAATAGGTACTGTTGATTTAGTAGCAATTACTGTGTAGTCAGTAATATATTGCGCAAGCTCAGTAGCTGCCGCATAGATATACTTTAAATCAGCTTCTTTAGTAACAGGATGTGGTGGAGTTCCTACGGCAATAATTACTACATCAGCTCCAGAAACTCCTTCTTCCATAGAAGTGGTAAAGGTAATATTACCGTTCTGATGATTTTTCTTTAATAAATCTTCTAACCCATCCTCAAAAAGCGTAATTTTGCCTTCTCGTAAAGAAGTAATTTTTTTTGTATCATTATCGATACATACTACTTTATTACCTAATTCTGCAAAGCCTACACCAGTAGGTAAGCCAACATACCCGGTTCCAATAATCGCAATTTTCATGTAAAGCCTGCTTTGTCTTATTTAATAATGCTAAAAAATATAATAGAGTAATTATAAAGATTCTAGTATCTTTTGTATAGAAAGTTATTTGTTAAATAAGCCATAGCTCCAAACTTTTTTTAAAATTTAGCAAAATACAGCAAAATAACACTAAAACCATAAAGAAAGCGATACCAAGAAGTATCGCTTTTTAAGGAAAAACTATAAGAAAACTAAAAAAACAATTAAATCAAAAAAACAATAACCCTAAAATAATTTAAGATACTAAGTTTGGCATGGTTTCCTTATTTACCCAAGAAGGCAGTGGGGTACTAAGGAAGATATTATTAGTCTTATAAGCTTTTGACAAATTAAGTTTTGGGATAGTAGTAAGTTTTGGGCAGTTAAGGAACATTCCTTCACATTCAACTACATCATTAGTATGCATAGCTGAAACTTCTTCCAAAGCAATGCAACCTGCAAAGGTGTAGTTCATATACTTAACCCCCCATGTATCAAAATCTAAGACACTTTGCAGTGAGATACAATCAGCAAACATCTTAGTCATGTTTTTAGCGCTTGAGGTATTAAACACACCTAAATTTGTAAGCGAACGACACCCTTCAAGCATGCTCTCAAAATCTTTAACCTTAGATGTATCATAACTTGCAATAGCAGTAATAGCACTGCAATCCTTAAAGGCTTTAGCTAGGGTGGTAACGTTACTGGTATTGAGCATTGGAAGTCTTGTTAAGCTCTCGCATCCTTCAAAAATACTTTCCATAGATTCAACTTTGGCAGTTTTTAATTCAGGTGCTTTAGTTAAGGATTTACAGTTTAAGAACATACCATCCATTTTACGTACATTGCTGGTATTAAAGTTGCCGATATGAACTAAATTTACACAATTAGCAAACATCTGACGCATATCAGTTGCCTGATATGTTTCAAATTCTGCTACTTCCTCTAAAGCGCTGCATTCCGCAAAACATCTGTTTAAATTGCGCACACTGCTGGTTTTCAGCTGTGGGGCTTTTATTAAAGATGAGCAATTAGCAAAGGTTTCAAATAAATCGGTAGCATTTACAATATTAAATTCAGAAAGCTCTGTTAAAGATGAGCAGCCACTAAACATGCCTGTAAGAGTCTGAGCGTTTATAAGGTTATACTTTGGTACATTTTTAAGATTATTACAACCTTTAAACATATTGCGAACATCGGTAGCTGCTGAGGTATCAAGCTCTGGAGCATTTTCTAAGGCGCTGCAACCTAAGAACATATCACGCATTGATAGGCAGTTAGCAGTATTAGTTAAGGAGACATCAGTAAGTTTTACGCAATCGCGGAACATGCCCCACATGGTTGTTACCTTTGGACAATCAAAGGTAGGAACTTTTAGAAGATTTGGGCAATCTCGGAACATTTCGTTCATGTTCTCAATATCGTTCACCTCAAAACTTGGTACTTCTTCCAAGGAGAAGCATTCTTTAAATAAAGAGGCAAGGGATCTTACACGTGGAGCAATGATTATATCGAAAGTAATCTTTTTTACCTTGGCAGAGAACGGTGAACCAATCCCATCAAAAGCTGTGTAGTCAGTATCATAGTTAATGATAAGCTTACTTAAATCATTATTTTCAATACGACTTATTACACTTGGAGTAATATCTTCACGTCTATTAAGAACGATAATATCATCTGGTAAATCTTTTGGGTCAATATCATCAGCTCTCTTGGAAGCTTGCGCATTGCCTACAGGTGCACTAAAACTATTGGTAACGGGGAAATCCTGCGCACTAACACCACTAGCACTACTTACAGCACTATTACTGTTTACATTATTATTGCTATTAAATAAATCATGAGCATTGCTAGCACTGATTTTAGAGTTTTCATCATTTAACATTTCATTTAGAGCAACAGCTGCTTTGGCATTTTCTCCAACTGAATTTTGGGTAAAACGTGGAGCATATACAGCATCTGGATCCTTTGGCGTTCTTTTAATGGTCTCAATTTTAGGTACAGTGCCATGAATTAACTCCTCAAGAGTAATAGCTCTTTTTTTAGCAGGTTTAAGTTTTAATTCAGGCTTTGGAGTGCTCTCATTTGCCATAGCACCAGCAGTGCCTCTTGTGCCGGCAGCAGCTCCACTACTAGGATTAAAGGAGGTAGTAGTATTAACATTACTACTTAGATTCTCCCTAACATTATCATTAGTAGCACTAATATCGGCACTTGCAGTATTTCTTATCTCCTGGTTTGGTGCTTGAGAAGTTAATGTTTGGTTATTTGCATTAAAGCTAGGAGCAGCTTTAGTATTCGTTTCCTGATAGAGATTATCATTTTCAGTTACATTGATGCTCTCTTGGTTTTCCTGATTACTTACTACTACATCAGCTGGTTCTGATTCATAAACCTTAAGGTTCTCAACTGTATCGGTACTGCTATTATTAGTTTGAGAAGGTGTGGCATTTTGGGAGCCGGAAGAGCTTATGGTACTTCCATTATAGGCATTATAGGAAGATGACGAATCTTCGTTTTCCTTTTTAAAAAAGGAGGTAATGGTTCGTTCTGAACGGTTAGCTAATTTAGACTGTTTACCCTGATAATTTAAAAAGATAAATAAGCCAATGCCACCAATGATAATAAGTAATAGAAAATAAAACATCAATTACTCCAAGCCTTAAATTCTAAGGATGTGTGCTAAATATTATAATTATTATAAAAGTTATTATTAAGTTATAAGGTAATAAGAAGTAAACTTTATCTCTTTAGTGCATCAAAAGCGTAATGATAAATTCAACAGTAGCTTACTCTCTAGTTTACACTACACTAACCGGAGTATTGTAATACGCATGAATATATTATGTAAAAAGATTTTAATAAAGTTTAAAAAAATATATTAAATCTCCCACAATTTTATGTACAAAATTCTTACAAGAGTAAAAAAAACAGAAATAATAAAAGTAAAGTTGCTCATTATTTCTGCCTTAAGTTTTTAAATTGTGTTTTAGTAAAAAAACTTGTTACTGATGCTCAGTATGATTTTTACGAAATTCCCCAAAGACACTATCGATATCCTCAAGCTTAATGCCTTTAGTCGCAAAGTCATCTAAGATAGTCTTAAGTAATCTTGCTGCTGACTGAGGATCTTTTAAGAGGCGATAGTCATTTACCACATCTTGCAAGCTCTGGTTTGATGAAATTTCCTGTGGTTCATAAAGCGCAATATTAGAGCAGGTAGGGAGCATATGACCATCAAAACAGCTCTCAGTCCCTCTATGACAAGTAGGTCCTATAGGATCTGCTGCAATAAGTAAACAGTCTTTATCACAATCACAGGTTATGGCTTTTAAGTTTAAGTAGTGATGTGATTCCTCACCTTTAGTCCATAATCTTTGTTTAGTACGACTATAAAAAGTAACCTTGCCGATACTTAAAGTCTTTTGTAATGCCTCAAGATTCATAAAGCCCTGCATAAGTACCAGACCAGAACGGTAGTTCTGGACTATTACCGGCATTAAATTATTAACTTTTTCCCAGGATAATTCTTCAGGTTTAAAATTTAATGTAAAGTTTTTAGTCACGGACAATCACTCCTTCCTTACGTAAATAATCCTTTAACTCCGGAATATGAATAAGCCCTTTATGAAAAACAGAAGCGGCCAAACATCCATCAACATTGGCAAGTTTAAAGCCATCTTTAAAGTGCTCCATAGATCCTGCTCCACCTGAGGCAATTAAAGGAACTTTACAAAGTGGACGAATGATATTAAGTTGCGTTAAGTCATAGCCTTGACGCATGCCATCTTGATTCATCATATTAAGCACTATTTCCCCGCAGCCCATGCTTTGCACTTTTTCGACCCAGGCAGGAGTAGTCCAGTTGGTCAGTAAAGTCTTACTTTCATCGCCTGTATATTGCTTAACTAAATATTCATTACGATCTTTATCGTAATAAGAATCAATCCCGCAAACTACGCATTGCACTCCAAAGCGATCAGCTAGACGGCTAATTAAGGTAGGATCTGCTAGAGCAGGGGAGTTAATCGAAATCTTATCAGCCCCAAACTCTAAAATTCTTCTTGCATCTTCTACGCTTTTGATGCCACCAGCTACGCAAAATGGAATATCGATAACCTCGGCAACTTTACTAACCCAGCTTTTATCAACTACACGAGCATCACTTGAGGCGGTAATATCATAAAACACTAGTTCATCAGCACCTTCTTCGGCATATCTTTTAGCAAGATCAACAATTGAGCCCATAACCTCATGGTTGCGAAATTGTACACCTTTAACTACTACGCCATTTTTTACATCAAGGCAAGGGATTATTCGTTTGGCCAACATGCTAAAGCCTCCTTCACAGTGAATTTTTCTTCAAGTAAAGCACGCCCTAAAACTACATGGTTAGCTCCACTTGCACGTACTTTTTTCACATCTTCAATACAACCAATACCACCTGAGGCAATAAAGGAAATATCCTTAAACTTCTGGTGTAAATCGGCATAAAGTTCTACATTGGAGCCCTGTAAGGTACCATCTCTGCTAATATCGGTACAAAGGACATGTTTTAAGCCTACTTCCTGATATTGCTCAATTAAATCTTCAATAGTAACATTACTGTTTTCTTGCCAGCCTTTTACCGCAATAAGACGCTGGCCACTAACTTTATCAATGTTAATATCAAGAGCAAGTACTATGTGCTCAGCTCCAAATTCACGCATCCAGTCTTTAACTGTTACAATATCAGTTACAGCCTTTGAGCCAATAACCACTCGTTCTGCCCCGATAGTTAATAAATCCTCTACATCTTTTTTGGTTCTGATACCACCACCAATTTCAATAGGTACTGGAGTATTTTTAATAAGAGAGCTTATAACTTTAAGCTGACGGGCATTAGCATCTTTAGCACCATCAAGATCGACTAGATGTAAAAACTTAGCACCTTCTTTTACGTATAAATCAAAACGTTCCTGTGCACTTTGGGTATACTGCGTTTTTTGGGCATAGTCACCTTGATATAATCTAACTACCTGCCCACCGATTAAGTCTATTGCCGGGATAATCATTGCGAGTACTAATCCTTATAATTAGAGGTTAATGAAGTTTTCAAGGAACTTAGAGCCAGCTTTACCTGATTTTTCAGGGTGGAATTGTGCCCCAAAGAAGTTATTCTTTTGCACTACTGCAGTAAAATCCTCACCATAATTGGAGGTAGCAGCACTATCAGCACTAACCTCAAGTGCATAGGAATGCACAAAGTAAAAATAAGAGCCTTGCGCAATATTATTAAAAAGCGGGCAATCTTTAATGGTGTTTACTCTATTCCATCCCATATGAGGCAGTGGTAAATTATCTGCTTTAAGTTTTACAATATTGCCCTTAACAATACCTAAGCATTTAATGTTTTCTGCATTTTCATTCATGCGCTCTTCTGAGTACTGCGCAAGCATCTGCATACCTAAGCATATCCCTAAAACCGGTTTTTCTAAAGCGCAAATAATCTCTGGTAAATTGCGCTCTGCTAAATTACGCATTGCAGCTACTGCCGTACCAACTCCTGGTAAAATTAGTTTATCAGAAGCCAGGAGCACTGATTTTTCATTAGAAATTACAGGCTCTATATCTAATCTTTTTAAGGCATAAACTACTGATGATAAGTTAGCGCAACCTGTATCGATAATGGTAATTTTTGGTTTAACCATTATAAAACTCCTTTACTTGAAGGTAATTCATAACCTTCTTTATGTAAAGCCTGACGCATAGCACGACCAAAGCCTTTAAAAATTGCCTCAACCTGATGATGAGTATTGCCTTCACTTACGCTTATATGCATAGTTAATCCTAAGGCATATGCTAAACTTCTAAAGAAATGAGGCACCATTTCAGTTGTCATACCACCTACATTTTCACGCATAAAGGCAGCATCACACTTAAACTCAGCATAAGGTCTGCCGCTAATATCAAGCGCAACCTCAACGCCGTCTTCCATAGGTAGGCCATAAATATGGGCAATAACCTCATCCATAGCCAGCACAAAACCAAAGCGTCCAATACCACGCTTGTCACCTAAAGCCTCTTTGATAGCGGTACCTAAAGCAATACCTACATCTTCAATAGTATGGTGATCATCGACATATAAATCGCCAACAACTTTAAGTTTAATGCTAATTTGAGCATGAATGGCAATTTGCTCAAGCATATGGTCAAAAAAGCCGATGCCAGTAGAAATTAAACTCTCTCCTGAATGGTCTAAATCTACCGTTAAACTAATTTGTGTTTCTTTAGTATTGCGTTCTACATGAGAAACTCGAGGTTTGGTAAGGATTAAATCTTTAATCATTGGCCAGTTCATATTAGAGCGATCATACTTAATAGGAGTTATATTTAAGTTATGCGCAAACTCCACATCAGTATCGCGATCGCCAATCATGTAACTATGCTCAAAATCTATGGCATTAGATGTTAAAAGTTCTCTTACAAGACCAAGTTTTGGTTTACGACATTCGCAGTTATCCTTCGGAAAATGCGGACAAATCAGAATATCATCAAACTTTATTCCTTCACTGGCTAAGATGGCTAATAAAAGATCATGAGGGCCTTTAAAAGTCTCATAAGGGTAGCTGGGGGTGCCAAGACCATCCTGATTGGAAACCATTATTAATTTATAACCGGCTCTAGCTAAAGCTTTTAAGGAGGAAATCACGTATGGTTCTAATTGTAATTTTTCAAAAGAGTCAATCTGAAAATCCTCAGGTTCGTTAATGATGGTTCCATCACGGTCAATAAAAAGGTATTTATCCATAAAATACAGTTACTCTTGTAAAGTAAAATGGTGAGAATTGCTCTCACCTAATTGCTATAAGATATAAGTTATGCCTTAGCCAATTCAAATAAGACGTTTTTAACTTCTTCCATTTCCTGCTCGCTGCCAATAGTAATACGCACAGAGTCTTTAAGAAGAGGTTTAGTATTAAAGTCACGTAAGATTATCCCACGGCGCACAAATTCATTAAATACTTTCTCGCCATCGGTAAAGCGAAGGAGAATATAATTAGCATTATCTGCAAATACTTCCTTAATAATGCTTAAATCCTTAACGCCTGCAATAAAACGAGCCTTTCTATCGTTTAATTCATTAATGCGTTCCTTTAAAAGTATAAGCCCATTTTTACTTAATGCCTGACAGGCAATTTGTGCAACTGGATCAGCAATTGGATATGGGTCAATAACCTTAAGCATGAGCTTAATGATTTCTTCATCAGCCAGAGTAAAGCCGCAACGAATACCAGCAAGAGCAAATGCTTTTGAAAGGGTTCGGGTAACTACTAAATTGCGGTATTTTGCTAAAAGTGGGACGCAGGTATATTCAGGACAAAACTCAATATATGCCTCATCGACAACTACTAAGCATTTATCTTTAGTAAAGGCGAGAATTTCTTCTAAGGTAGAGCGTCCCAGAATAGTACCGGTCGGGTTATTTGGTGAGCATAAGAAAATAATCTTAATACTCTTGCTTGCATCTTCCACCAAGGCTTTAATAGCATCAACATCAGGCGCAAAGTTACCAACAGGTGGCACCTCAATGGTATTAACCCCAGCAGTATCTGCACTTATCTTATACATCCCATAAGTAGGAGGTACAATTAAAATAGAGTCTTTACCACTTTCACAAAATGTTCTAACTAAAAGCCCAATTGATTCATCGCTACCACGAGATACCAAGACGTTTTCCAAAGGAACATTAGCATAGTTTGCATAAGCTTCAATTAGTTCTGGTGGCTGACATTCAGGATAGCGGTTAAGAGTGGTGGAATTTAATAAATATGCAGCACTCTTAGGAGCTTCATTAGCATTTAAAAAAGTATGACCTCTACCGCCAATTCGTCTAGCTGATAAATAAGGTGTTAATTCACGTACTCGCTTAGTTGCTAAATTGATAATCGGATCGGTCATATTACTTATTCTCTCCCTTTATTGCATCCATACGAATAGTTACTGCAAGTTTATGAGCGGTTAAACCTTCAGCATCTGCCATCTGTTCTACGGTATTAGCTAAAATACCAAGACCTTCTTTAGTTACATGTTGCACGGTATAGCGTCTTACATAATCCGCCAAACCTAAAGATGAGGCAGTTTTTGCATAGCCGTAAGTTGGAAGAGTATGGTTGGTACCACTTGCATAATCACCCACAGATTCTGGAGTATAGGCACCTAAGAATATACTGCCAGCATTACGGAGCTTTGGTAAAAGAGCTCTAGGATCTTTAGTTTCTACAATTAAGTGCTCAGGAGCATAGATATTAGAAATCTTGGCACATTCATCAAGAGAATCGCAAATAATAGCAATAGACTTTTCCAGGGCTTTTTGGGCAATACCTTCACGAGATAAAGTCTTGAGAAGTTTATCAACTTCTGCTAGAACTTCTTTACCATAATTTGGGTTAGTAGATAAAAGAACTACTTGCGAATCTGGACCATGTTCTGCTTGTGATAATAAATCAGCTGCTGCAAATGCTGGATTTGCCGTTTCATCAGCAATAACTAGCACTTCAGAAGGACCTGCTGGCATATCGATAGCAGCACCTCTAAAATCAGAGGAAACTTGTTTTTTAGCTTCAGTAACAAAAGAGTTACCAGGGCCAAAAATCTTATTTACTTTAGGAACAGTCTCAGTACCATAAGCCATAGCTGCAATAGCCTGTGCACCACCAACTGTGAAGATATCTTTTACTCCGCATAAAGTTGCAGCATAAATAATAGCATCGGATACAGGAGGAGGTGATGTTAAAATAACCTTTGGACACTTGGCGATTTGTGCAGGGATAGCAAGCATAAGTACGGTACTAACTAATGGCGCACTACCACCTGGCACATATAAACCAACAGAGTCAATAGGATGTGTATGTAACTCACATGTTACGCCGTTCTGGGTTTGCACCACAACTGGCTCAAACTTCTGGGCGTCATGGAAGGTGTAGATATTTTTATAAGCCTTATTTAAAGCATCTTTAAGTTCCGGGCTTACGCGATCGATTGCCTGATTTATTTCCTCTTGAGTAAGTTTGATATGATCAGCTTCAAGCTTATCAAATTTCTTAGAGTACTCTAAAAGAGCCTCATCTTTACGAGCACGAATGTTAGCAATAATATCAGCTACTAATTTGGCCTTTGAGCCATCATCAGAGGTAGCAGGTCTGGTTAATACTAGCTCCTGTTCCTCTGCGGATAATTCCTTCCAATTTACAATTCTCATGTTGGTATATCTCGTATTATTTAAGTGTTAATTTAAATGGTTACTAATTACTTTAACATTTTTTCAATTGGTAATACTAAAATAGAACTTGCACCAAGCTTCTTAAGCTCTTCCATAGTTTCCCAGAATAAAGTTTCAGTTGAAACTACATGGATAGCTACATGAGAAGGATTGCCAGCCAATTCAAG
Source organism: uncultured Succinivibrionaceae bacterium (assembly GCA_944393045.1). Classification (GTDB taxonomy): domain Bacteria; phylum Pseudomonadota; class Gammaproteobacteria; order Enterobacterales; family Succinivibrionaceae; genus HGM20899. The sequence goes on from CALXYT010000018.1 coordinate 29,725, forward strand.
AAGTGTAGGGTTTTCAGCTCCTGGTAAAATAGCAGTAATTTCAGCAACTTTATCTTTTGGAGCGTGAAGCATAATATATTTACTACCATGAGCCTGCATCATACCATCGATACGGTTAATTAAAGTATCGGCAATAGCTTGCTTTTCAGGGTAGAGTTCCTGATCACGCTGAATAAGAACAGCTTTAGAGCGGAATACTACTTGTACTTCCTTAAGACCGTTAGCTTCTAAAGTGGCACCTGAACTTACTAAATCGCAAATAGCATCAGCAAGACCTGCACGTGGAGCAACTTCAACAGAACCTGTTAATAATACAGGCTTAAATGAAATCCCAAAAGAATCAAGATAACGTTTGGTTAATTCAGGATAAGTAGTGGCAATTTTCTTACCTTGCAAGCTTTCTAAACCTTGCCATTCTTCTTCAACCGGGATTGCTAATGATAAACGGCAATCACCAAAGTCAAGTTTACGTACTAAGTTATAGCCAATAGGTAAACCTTCTTGCTTACGTGCTAGGGTAGTTTCTTCTAATACGTTTTCACCTACGACACCCCAATCTACTACATGATCCATGATTAAACCAGGAATATCATCATCGCGCACACGTAAAATATCGATTTCCATATTTTCAACATGAGCGATTAAACGATCTTCACGCTTATTAATTTTTAAGCCACAGCTCTTTAATAATTCGGTAGTATCAGTGCTTAAGCGACCAGATTTTTGCATAGCAATGCGAAATTTTTTAGTACTAGATGTCATGATAAAAAGTTCTCACTTTAATAATAAAAAACCCTTGGAAGATTATTTAATCTTCCAAGGGCTCTGTAATCTATGTTAGCATTCGGCATTTTGGAAGATTTGCACATGTCTTCCAGCATCAACCATTCTCCTGAAAGACTATTTAGGATGATGATGGTGTAAATGATTAACCAATGCATTAAAAAACATGAACTGTAATCCCATACGTAACGCTAACTTCAAAATTCAAGGATATTATACACAGATTTACTAAATACTGTAATATTTTTTTATAAAAAAAATAAAAATAACGACTTCCCTAAGATCTACCAGCTAAAAATAACAATATCTTAGACTTAACCCCCTAAGGAAAGCACAAGAGCCAAATACCAGGAACAAATAAACAAAAAAATACAAAGAACAAAATAACTAAAAGAAATAAAACAGAGAATAAGGGAAAAAGACAGCGACAATACAAAAAGATAAAGAATAAAAAGAGAATGCCTAAAAAAATTTTTGGGTAAGCTATGGCTCGTTGCTTCCATAACATTACCCAAAAAGTAACACCTTCTTCGCAATGCAGTTTTAAAATGAAGATAGGATATACTTTTATTATAGATGCCAAGAGATAAAATGTCAATACTAGATATTGTGTTTTACAAAAACTATACCTTTTTTATTAAAATTTGTATACACATCGCAAAATTTGGCATTTTCATTTGCTTTTAAAGTTAAAATTTTGGAAATTTCTTAAGGTGTTTTATGTTAATTTTAAAGTTTTTTTGTGGTAGATGATAAGATTTTTACTATATATAGTTATGAAAGTGTATTAATTCTAAAAAAACAAGTTGAGCTAAAAATTAAAGTTACCACTTTTTTTAAGTTTTAGTGAGGTTTTATGATTAATTATGATAAATGCTGTAATTGAACCTGCTATCAATGCTTTTCAATAAAAAAAGTAATAAAAATTCTCTCTTAGAAAAAGTACAAAAATCTAAAAAAAATCTCTTTCTTTAGGCATATTTAGTGTTTGCTTAAATTTTAGCTGTCTTAATTTTAACCACTAACTCAAATATCCATAAAAAACCTGTAAGAGGTAAAAAAATCCCACTTATATAAAAAATTCCATATAAGCGGGCAAGATCATAGGATATATTAGAAAGGTCAGTTATATTTTAAATTTTAGTTTGCTACAACATGAGATAAAGCAGGCTTAGGTTGGGTATGATCGCCTAAGTTTATTCTTGTTGATCGAATAACTTCTTTAAGCTTCTTAATGCTGGCAATAAATTGCGGACCTCTACGTAAAGTTAGACCTGTCACTAAAATATCTACTAAGGTAAGCTGCGCAAGTCTGGTAGCAGTAGGCATATATACATCCATATCATCAGGAGTTTGCATAGAAAGCACTATTGAGCACTCACTTGCCAAAGGAGAGTTTGAAGGGGTAAGACCTATAACTGTTGCCGCTCTTGCTCTGGCAAGTTTGGCAACTTCAATAAGTTCTTTAGTTATTCCTGAGCGTGAAATTAAAATAAAGACATCATCAATATTTGCATTTGATGCACTGGTAAGCATCATGACGCTATCTTCAAAGTAATTACATGGGATATTAAAGTAAAAGAACTTATTCATCATATCATGCGCAACTGTTGCACTTGCTCCAAGTCCGCAGAAAGTTAATCTTTTTGCGCAAGAGAGTACATCAATACATTTTTTTACTTTACTGATATCAAGACTTTTTCTGGCTTCATTTAAAGTTGAAATACTGGCATCAAATATTTTTTTGGAGAAATTTTCAGTTGAATCATTTTCATCAACATGAAGGTTGGAGAATGTTGTGCCCTTAGCAATGCTCTGTGCTAAATGAAGTTTAAAGTCAGGATAACCCTTTGTGTTCATCTTTTGGCAAAAACGATGAACTGATGGTTCTGAAACATTAGCAAGTTTAGCTAATGATGCAATACTTAAACTAATTGCGGTATGTGGATCGTTTAAAACCACATCGGCAACTTTTTTTTCAGAGCGGCTAAAAAGATTATAATTAGCACCGATCAATTCAATAAAGTTCATTCTAGACTTCTCTTGGTTATGCTTTTATTCAAAGCATTACTTTACTATACCCATAGAAATCCTTGCTACCACTTAGAAGGGGGAGCAAGGATATTTTATTGCTCTTAAAAAATTTAAACTGTAACAAAATTACAGTTATTTAAAAAATTTTTGTAATTAAATTATATCATATTTTAGAAAACGCTTTCAATTAAAATTACAAATTTTGAGTAAAAAGTGTGTTTATTGTTAAAAATATAGGTTTTTAGGTTTAAATTAGGTTAAAACTCATTAAAGATTTTATGTTAAACAATTATTTTTCTCAATATTTGTTCCCTTTAAAGTAATATAAAAATTTTTTTAAAAAGATTTAGGAGCAAATTCCTGTTAATTTGCTACTATTTTTCACCATAAAAGATAAGAAATTTTCGTAAAACCTCCTTTTTACCAGCATCTTAGGAATTAAAAACTCAAAAGGGAAAAGCAGCAAGCAAACTGAAGCAACCCCCAAATAAGAAAAAAGACCTAAGCAAGATGTAAAAAAACAACATAACAGCCAAACTTTCTTTTTTTCTAGAAAATTTCTCTGCTTTTCCTGAAAATTTCTCCTCCTAAGAATGTAATAGAAGGTAATATTTGTGTTTAAGAGCTTATTGCAGATACAACTAAAACAGATTTATTTGACTTTATAGTAATCTTTTTTATACTATACAACTTAATTGTTGTTTACTTAAAAAATATGCAGCTTTATGGCAAAATAAAAATAACAAAATAAAACTAGTTTGTAGCAGAAAATCCTAGGAGTTTTACAAGATCATGAGTAAGTATGCGTTAGTTGGTGATGTTGGTGGTACAAATGCTCGTTTAGCATTATGTAGTTTAGATACAGGTGCAGTTTCAGATATTTCAGTTTATTCAGCATTAGAGTATCCATCTTTAGAAGATGTAATCAAGCTTTACTTAAGCGCTCATCCTGATGCAGTAATTAAAAATGCTTGTATTGCTATTGCATGCCCTGTTATGGGTGATAAGATTACCATGACTAACAATCCTTGGGAATTTTCTATTAATGAAATGAAAGAAAACTTAGGATTTTCAGTATTTGAAGTTATCAATGATTTCACTGGCGTTTCTATGGCAATTCCTGCACTTAAGGAAGATGATGTTATTAAGTTTGGAGGTGATGATCCTCAAGAAGGTAAGCCTGTTGCTGTATACGGTGCTGGTACTGGTTTAGGTGTTGCTCACTTGTTTAACTTCAATGGTTCATTCTTCAGTGTTCCTGGTGAAGGTGGTCACGTAGACTTTGCTCCGAATAGCGAAGAAGAAGATTTAATCTTATCAGTATTACGTGAAGAAATAGGTCACGTTTCATGTGAAAGATTGCTTTCAGGTCAGGGGTTAGTAAATATTTATCGTGCTATTGTAATTTCAGATAACCGCACTCCATTAAACTTAGAACCAAAAGATGTAACTGAAAGAGCATTACGTGATGAACCTGATACTGATTGCTACCGTGCATTACAGCTTTTCTGTGTAATGATGGGGAGATTTGGTGGGGACCTTGCTCTTAACATAGGGGCCTTTGGTGGCGTTTATATTGCAGGCGGTATTGTGCCCCGTTTCTTAAAGTTCTTCTTAAACTCAGGTTTCCGTGTAGCATTTGAAGATAAGGGGCGTTTTAAAGAATACTTATCACACATTCCAGTATATATTATTACTCAACCTTACTGCGGTTTAATCGGTGCTGGTGCATTCTTACGTCAGACTCTTGGTTATAAGCTTTAAGATGCAAGCTTAATAATTTAGCCCCTCAAAGAAGTAGGGGCTTTATTGTTCTAATAGGCATTAAGCAAGAAAAGACACAACAAAACAAGCGAAAAAAAAGAAGCAAAAACTTAAACAACCAAAGCAAATAAAGGAAAAAACAATGATAAAGTTTTATATTCTAGTTTTTATTCTGGCTGTTATCTATTTTGCTCTTGCTATTACTATGCTTAGTGGTTTATGGATTGTTTTGGGATTCTTTATCTTGGCTATATGCGCATCTGCAATTTTAAAATATTTACGCGCAAAATATGGCTATAAAGGTATTGCTCCTGCCATAAAAGAAGATCCATATAAAGATATCGATGAGCTTTTAACTAAAGAGCTTGAAGAAGATGCTAAGAGTGAAGAAACCAAAAAGCATAAGTAGCTTTTTTATCTAAAATCCCTAAGACCACTTCAAAAGCCAAAGTCTAAAAACCATTCCTAACAACTAAAGTCACTTAACACCATCACAAATCCACTCCCTAAATCCCCTCACAACTTTCTTTAAATCTTAAATAAAGAGCTCAAACTTAATATTTTCCTAACATGCAATTTATCAACTTTTAAAAAGAAATTCATAAATCCTTAAAATTTCCTTTTTATCATAGGAGGCAATAAATAAGAGAGACAGATAACAGTAATTATAAATAATTTTATACGAGTATATAGGAAGAATATATGAAGGAATCATCACTTAAATCACTAGCTTTAATGCTTACTTTAGTATGTAGTTCTGTTGCTTGTGGCACCTCAAGTGCTAACAATGAAGATGTTTTTGCCCGTGGAGCAGTAGGTGATATTACCGCTTATGGTGGTGCTCGTCGCACTCATGGTGATTTTGCTAAACTTTATGATAAGTATTTAAAAGAGGCTGTTAAAGATCATGCCAAGAATGTAATTTTACTTATTGGTGATGGTATGGGGGATAGTGAAATTACTGCCGCCAGAAATTATGCTCATGGTGCAGGTGGTTATTTTAAAGGTCTTGATGCTTTACCGTTTGCAGGTCAATATACTCACTACTCATTAAGTAAAGAAACTAAAAAACCGGATTATGTTACCGATAGTGCAGCATCTGCTACTGCCTGGTCAACAGGTGTAAAGAGCTATAACGGCGCAATTGGTGTTGATGTATTTGGTAAACCTCATGTAACTTTAATTGAACTTGCTAAAAAGGCAGGTTTAGCAACTGGTGATGTATCAACAGCTGAAATTCAAGATGCAACTCCGGCAGCTCTGTTAGCTCACGTAACTCAAAGAAAGTGCTACTCACCTTCTTCAACTGCTGCTAAATGCCCAAATGAGACTTTAGAGAAGAAAGGTTTAGGTTCTATTTCAGAACAGATTATCAATGTACGTGCTGATGTAGTATTAGGTGGTGGTGCCTTATCATTTAAAGAAAAGGCCACTTCTGGGAAGTATCAGGGCAAGACCTTACTTGATCAGGCAAAAGAACGTGGTTATCAGGTAGTAACTAATACTAATGAACTTGATAAGGTGAAGAATGCTAACCAGGATACCCCGGTATTAGGTTTATTTGCTGATGGTAATATGCCAATTCGTTTAAAGGGGCCACAAGCCAAACTTGGTGGTAACTTAACAGGGGAGATAGTAACTTGTGAGGTAAATAAGGAACGTACAGCTGATATCCCAACACTTGCACAAATGACCAAAAAAGCAATTGACTTATTAAAGGTTAATAAGGGCTTTTTTTTACAGGTAGAAGGAGCATCAATTGATAAGCAGGCTCATAAGAGTAATCCATGTGGTCAATTTGGTGAAACTATGGACTTAGATGAAGCAGTACAAGTAGCCTTAGAGTTTGCTAAAAAAGATGGCAATACTTTAGTAATCGTAACAGCTGACCATGCTCATGCAACTCAAATTGTTTACCCAGACGCCAAGTCTTTAGGCTTCACTCAAGCTGTAATGACCAAAGATGGTGTTCCTATGACTGTAAGCTATGGTAATAGTGAAGATATCGATGATACAGGTCATACGGGTGCTCAGTTACGTATTGCTGCATTTGGTCCTGGTGCCATTAAGGTTATGGGGTTAACAGACCAAACAGATTTACACTTTACCATTAAGGATGTATTAAACCTTAAATAATAAGATTTGCTCCCCCAAGTAAAAATATATTCTTTTGTGAGGTGGATACTAAGAATTTGGAGCACCACATTTATTGGTGCTTCATTAATAAAAACTTGTAACCAAAAGCTTAAAAGCCTCGTTTAGTAAGTAAAGGAAATTATTACCTAAAGGCTTAACTAAAAGCCTTAACTAAAAGCTCAATTTAAAAGAAGAGTAAAAAGATAAGTTTAAGCAAAAATTTACGATCTTCTAACAGAGCTAAAGTACCAGATTTTGGTATTTAGGTAAGAATTTTTTTTGATCAAGATGCAGTTTTTAACAATTGCTGAGAATTAAGTTATGTAATGTTGATGTTTTTCACAAAATTTTAACAGTGAATTGTTACAATAGACAATAAATCATTAAGAAATATTTATAAAAATAATATAAAAATAAAAAAGGGATAATGACAGTATGAATTTTAACACGTACAGCGATGTAGTAGATAAGCTCAATGAGTATGCTGCAGTGTTACGAGACAAGGCTCTTCGCATCATTGCTGATTTTGAGCAAGAATTAAGAATCCATAAACTTAGAAATGAGCTTTGTTATATACCGGTTATGATAAGCAATGATTACGGTTTATCAACTATCGGTTGGTTTGATACAGTAAAGAAAGAAAACATTTATACTCCTGTTGTATCAACTATTTATAATTTTGATGAGCTTGGTATGTCTAAATGGTATGTTCAGCTAGTAAAAAAGACTGAACAGAGTATTTTAGAAATAAAAAGCGAAATGGACTTTTTGATAGGGGTATTTAAAAAGGTTCATTACTGGAAAACAAAGATTTAAATAAAACTCGAAACATTAAGACCCAAAGCAAGTACTTTGGGTTTTATTTTTAACGGAAAATTAAAAAGTTAATTTCTATTCAAATTATTGATTTTAATGATTGAATTTTAAAACAACAAAAACTCCCACTAATATCTCACTTAACTAAGCAACTTTTATTTCCCTCTCTTAGAGTACTACTTTTAGTGGAAGCTTTTTGTTCTTAAAGCGATATTTACGATAAAGCCATCAGGAATATCCAACATGAATATGTAAGATATTAAGGATTGGCAGTAAGGGCTAATACTTTTTCATTGCGATTTCTTACATATTAGCTCATATTTCTCCAGCATTTCTGGATGAGCTTTAATAAAGTCTCAAAAAGGTTGTTCTAAATCAGTGTTTTTAAAAAGATAATTCCAAAACACTGCTTTATAGTTAAAGCGATAACCTTCTTTGCTACTGTATCTGCCGATATAAACGTGGTTCTTTTGTCTTATTTTTGGTTCTTGTCTCAATGTGAAGTTATTGCATAGAATAATTCACAATTTACACATTTGACTGTTTATCATGTTCGGGGGTTGTTATCGATCTCTGGTATGTTTTATTGTTTTTCTTTGAGACAGAAAACTCATACGATGCAGCTCCTATGGTTAATGTTTTGGGTAGTTTAAAGACTTTAAAGCCCTTTAAGTTAAAAATAAATACAAAGTTCTTGATTTTTTATAAAAGTAGCGGATTTAAGAAGGATAGAGCTGATAGGCGTTATTGTTAATGCTTATAACCATAATATGGCATCTTCTTAAGGTTATTAAAAACATTAATACTATTAAAATTTAAGAGGCAACTTATTTTTATGGCTAATTGACTTTTTACATCTTATTGTTAGAATTATAGGTGTTTAAGGATAACTGGTACTTAAAGTTATGTTTGTTATAATAGCAGGTTATAACAAACAAAGATGTGAAGTTGTAAGGATACAAAAATAGCTAAAGCTAACTAATGTTTTACTTTTTTAGGTAGTATAAAGTTTTTCGTGCGGAATAATAAATGCGTTTAAATGATCGTGATATTATCACAGCCATGAATGATGGGCAGATAAAGATTGCTCCAGAGGTTTCAAGTGAAAGAATTTCAGGGGTGAGTGTAGATTTGTTACTTGGTAATACTTTTAGGGTCTTTCAAGTATATAACGCCCCTTACATTGATTTAAGCGGCAATAAAGAAAAAATGGCTGAGACTTTAAATCAGTGTATGAGCGATGAAATCTATGTTGAGGATGGTGAGGCTTTTATTTTACACCCACATGATTTTGCGATAGGTGTAACTAATGAGTCTATTACCTTAAGTCCTGATTTAGTAGGTTGGTTGGATGGCAGAAGTTCTTTAGCTAGAGTAGGGTTAATGGTTCATGCTACCGCTCATCGCATCGATCCTGGCTGGAGTGGCAAGATTGTTTTAGAGTTTTATAATGCAGGAAGATTACCATTGGCTTTAAGACCGAAGATGTGCATTGGGGCAATAAATTTTGAGAGATTATCAGGCCCATGCTTAAAGCCTTATAATCTACGTACTAACTCCAAATATAAAGAGCAGCAAACTGCTGTAATCAGTAGAATCAATCAGGATTAAAGCACTCAAGGCTTAATAGGTTAAATCTAAAACCTAGGCAAAAAACCACTTTTTTAAAGTGGTTTTTTGTTTTATAGAACCTGATCTTTCACAAGAGCTGAATCAAAATACATACTTGAACTAAAATTTTTAGTTTAAGCGCTCAAATACCATGGTAGCCTGAATTTTATCACCACCAAGAATGCCTTTAGAACCTGAGGAGGTAGTAGTAAAGGTATATGACATACTCCCCACGCATAAATGCGGGGGGTTCTAGTATCAACAAATCTAGCCTACTTTTGTAGGTCTTACA
>CALXYT010000019.1 GCA_944393045.1 uncultured Succinivibrionaceae bacterium
TGTAAGACCTACAAAAGTAGGCTAGATTTGTTGATACTAGAACCCCCCGCATTTATGCGTGGGGAGTATGTCATATAAGTAATGAAGGTAAAAAAGGCAAGACAAAAGGTGTTTTATGAAAACTATTCATGTGGTAGCTGCGATTATTAAAAAAGGTCATATGGTCTTAGCAACTGAGCGAGGCTATGGTAAATACGCTACATGGTGGGAGTTTCCTGGTGGTAAGGTCGAGCAAGGGGAAAATGAACTTGAGGCTCTTAACAGGGAAATATTTGAGGAGTTATCAGCTACTATTGCCATTAAAGAACACTTTATTACTGTGGAGCATGATTATCCTGATTTTCATTTAAGAATGAGCTGCTATTTATGTGAATTAACAAGTAAAGGCTTTATGCTTAATGAGCATTACCGTGCAAGTTGGGTAGGGCTTAAAGAGATAGATTCATTAAAATGGCTTGAAGCTGATGAGGTGATTATTGCTAAATTAAAAGAAGAGCAGATAATTCAATAAAACTTGGTACTGTTAAGGAGTAAATATCTCTACTCCTATAACAGTTGGCTAAATTTAGCTCTGTGCAATGTAAATAGAGTAAAGCACGTGTCTACGCTGTCGATTACGACGCTTTTGTCTTGCTAATGGATTTCTGTGCTTAGAGAGTCTATTAGCGGCGCAGCGAGATATTCTACCAGTTCTTCTCATTATGTTTTCTCCGCATGTTTTCTTAGACTAGTATACTCTTTGCTTAGGGAGTTGTTAAGAGCGATACATTGTTTTTACTTAATTTTTACTAAAAACATAAAATTTGCGCAAAAATTCTACCAAAATTACGAAGGTACTTCTTAGTAAAAATTTTTAAAGAACAAACTTCCTTATTAGCTCTTTCTTATATTTAAGAGTTACTTACTAAGATAAAAAACTTAAGAGTTCCTTTGTTTTAGTTATAAGTATAACTGTACATAAGGCATGATTTTTTTTATAATTAGCATAGGTTTTTTGGACAATGAATCAGTAATTTTTTCTTTAGAATTACTTACTAATTTTTAGTAAGTAATTGTTATTTTACAGAAAAATCATGATTTATTGGGTTTAAGGTAACTATTCATTACTCCCAATAAATGGGATTATGTGTTGTAAAGAAAACGGAATTAGAAATTGTTCTGTTTAATTTTTTGAAACAATAATTGAGAAGTTATTATGGAAATATTACGTGGAGCCCCTGCGCTTTCAGAATTTCGTGTTAACAAGCTATTAGAGAACTTTGCGGCTAAAGGGGTTAATGTTACCTCTGTATATGCTGAATATGTTCATTTTGCTAAGCTTAACGCACCTTTGTCAGATCAACAAAGAGATACTTTAAATAAGCTCTTAACATATGGTCCTCATATTACTGAACATGAAACTAAAGGTATGTTATTTGTAGTAACTCCTCGTCCAGGAACAATTTCACCGTGGTCGTCTAAAGCTACAGATATCGCGCATAACTGTGGTTTAACAAATATTGCTCGTTTAGAAAGAGGTGTTGCTTATTACATTGAAGGAGCTTGTGAGAACTGTAAAGAGACCATTAAGTCATTAATTCATGATCGTATGATGGAACATGTGTTTATGAGTTTAGATGAAGCAGAAGTTCTTTTTAGTTCTCAAGATCCAAAGCCATTAACCTCAGTAGATATTTTAGGTCATGGTAGAGAAGCTTTAGAAAAAGCCAATATCGATTTAGGTTTAGCATTATCTGCTGATGAAATCGATTATTTAATCAAGAGTTTTACCGCTTTAGGTCGTAATCCTAATGATGTCGAGCTTTATATGTTCGCTCAGGCTAATAGTGAGCATTGTCGTCATAAAGTATTTAATGCCTCTTGGGTAATTGATGGAAAGCCACAGGAAAAGTCATTATTTAAGATGATTAAAAACACCTATGAGCATAACTCAGACTTTGTGTTAAGTGCTTATAAGGACAACGCAGCTGTTATGGAAGGTTCAGTTGCAGGCAGATTTTTCCCAGATCCTGTAACTCATACTTATGCATATCATCAAGAACCAATTGAAATTTTAATGAAGGTGGAAACTCATAACCACCCAACAGCAATTAGTCCATATCCAGGAGCTGCTACTGGTTCTGGTGGTGAAATTCGTGATGAAGGTGCAACTGGTGTTGGTTCTAAACCAAAAGCTGGTATGTGTGGTTTTAGCGTATCTAACTTACGTATTCCTGGTTTTGAGCAACCATGGGAACAAGATTTTGGTAAACCAGGTCGTATTGATAGCGCTTTAGATATTATGATCGATGGTCCTTTAGGATCTGCCGGGTTTAATAATGAATTTGGTCGTCCAAATATCAATGGTTATTTTAGAACTTATGAAGAATTAGTTGATAGCCATAACGGTAAAGAAATTCGTGGTTACCATAAGCCAATTATGTTAGCAGGTGGTTTAGGTAATATTCGTGCTGAACATATAGAAAAAGGCGAAATTCCGGTAGGTGCTAAGTTAATAGTTCTTGGTGGGCCTGCAATGAACATCGGGTTAGGCGGCGGTGCTGCCTCATCTATGACCTCAGGTCAATCTGCTGAGGACTTAGATTTTGCTTCAGTGCAGCGTGATAATCCTGAAATGGAAAGACGTTGTCAGGAAGTAATCGATGTATGCTGGCAGATGGGTGAGGCTAATCCTATTCTCTTTATTCATGATGTAGGTGCGGGTGGTTTATCCAACGCATTACCAGAATTAGTAAATGATGGTAATCGTGGTGGTAATTTTGAGTTACGAGATGTTCCAAATGATGAACCTGGCATGAGCCCATATGAATTATGGTGTAATGAATCACAAGAGCGTTACGTATTAGCAGTAAGCGCTGAGCAGTACGACACCTTTGAAAAAATCTGTAAGCGTGAAAGAGCTCGTTTTGCGGTAGTAGGTACAGCAACAGAAGATAGAAGATTAGTTCTTAACGATAAGTACTTTGGTAATCAGCCAATAGATTTACCTCTAGATGTATTACTTGGCAAGCCTCCACGTATGCATAAAGATGTAAAGACTTTAAAGGCTCAAGGTAAAGAATTAAATCTCTCTGGTGTAACTGCCAAGCAAGCTGCTCAAAGAGTTTTAAGATTACCTGCAGTAGCGGAAAAGACCTTCCTTATCACCATTGGTGATAGAACTGTTACAGGTTTAGTAGCTCGTGATCAGATGGTAGGTCCGTGGCAAGTTCCTGTAGCAGATTGTGGTGTAACTTGCGCGTCTTATGATACTTATCATGGTGAGGCTATGGCAATGGGTGAAAGAACTCCTGTTGCTTTATTAGATTACGCAGCCTCAGCACGTTTAGCAGTAGCAGAAGCAATTACTAACATTGCATGTTGTGATATTGGTGATATTGAAAGAGTTAAGCTTTCAGCTAACTGGATGGCGGCAGCAAATCACCCAGGTGAAGATGCAGGTCTTTATGCTGCAGTTAAAGCAGTTGGTGAAGAACTTTGTCCACAGCTTGGTATTACTATCCCAGTTGGTAAAGACTCAATGTCCATGAAAACTAAATGGGAAGAAAATGGTGAGCAAAAAGAAGTTATTAGCCCGCTATCTTTAATTATCAGCTCTTTTGCTCGTGTAGAAGATGTACGTTTAACAAAGACCCCTCAATTACGTACTGATTTAGGTGAAACATCACTTATCTTTATCGATTTAGGTCTTGGTAAGAATCGTTTAGGTGGTTCTGCTTTAGCACAAGTATATCGTCAATTAGGTAAAGAAACTCCAGATGTTGACAATCCTGTACAGCTAAAGGGTTTCTTTAATGCAATCCAGTTCCTTAATAAGAAGGGGTTTATTCTTGCGTATCATGATAAGTCAGATGGTGGTTTATTTACTACTATTGCTGAAATGGCCTTTGCAGGTCATTGCGGTGTGACTATCAATATCGATGATTTAGGTGTTGATGATTTAGCAGTACTCTTTAATGAAGAATTAGGTGCAGTAATTCAAGTTAAGACCGATTCACTTGAAGAGGTGTCAAATATTCTATCAGGTCATGGTCTAGCTCATGCTATTCATAATATCGGTTCTATCAATAAGGAAGATCGTATCATATTCCGTAGAGATGGCGCAGATATTATTAATGAAACTAGAACTTTCTTTAGAACTATTTGGGCTGAGACTACTTACCATATGCAAGCATTACGTGATAATCCTGCGTGTGCTAAGAGCGAATATGACGCTAAATTTGATGAAAAAGATCCTGGTATTAACTTTAAGCTTACCTTTGATCTTAATGAAGATGTGGCAGCACCTTATATTGCTAAGGGTGTTGCTCCAAAGGTTGCTATTTTACGTGAACAGGGTGTTAATTCTCAAAACGAAATGGCAGCAGCCTTTAATAAGGCAGGTTTTGAGTGTGTTGATGTGCATATGTCAGATATCCTCAGTAACCGCATCTCTTTAGCAGACTTTAAGGCTTTAGCTGCTTGTGGTGGCTTCTCTTATGGTGACGTATTAGGGGCTGGTGAAGGCTGGGCTAAATCAATTTTATTTAACCCGAGAGCTCGTGAGGAATTTGAAAAGTTCTTTAACCGTAACGATACCATTGCATTAGGTATTTGTAATGGCTGTCAGATGATGTCAAATTTACGTGACATTATTCCTGGCGCAAGCTTATGGCCAAGATTTGTGAAGAATGAATCTGAACGTTTTGAGGCAAGATTTAGCTTAGTTGAAATTCAATCCTCACCTTCAGTATTCTTTGCTGATATGAAGGGGACTCGCATGCCAATTGCTGTAAGCCATGGTGAAGGTCGTGCTGAGTTTAAGGGAGCTGATCACTTAGCCCAAGTGGAAAACTCTGGCATTATTGCAGTACGTTTTGTGGATAACTACGGTAATGTTACTACTAAGTATCCATTTAACCCTAATGGTTCACCAAACGGTATTACTGGTTTAACAACTACCGATGGTCGTGTAACTATTATGATGCCACATCCGGAACGTGTTGTTCGTACTTGTGCTAATAGCTACCATCCAGATGACTTTGGTGAAGGTAGCGGTTGGTTAAGAGCTTTCCGTAATGCTCGTAAAGCTTTAGGTTAAAAATAGCTTTAAATAACTAGAAGGAAGCCTGCGTAATTACTCGCAGGCTTTTTTAGTTTTATTTAGATTAATTTTTTTACTTTCTCTTTTCAAAATTCTCTCTTGGCATATATTTTGATAGAAATAACTTAAGTATAGCTTGTTAGACGGAATTTTGACATGAAAACACAGATTATAAATGATGAAGTCTCTGATACTTTATTAGGTGAAGTCTTTGATAAGATGACATCAGCTATCATTGTCTTAGATAAAAATGGTTGTATCATTCGTGCAAATGACTGTGCTCAAGAAATGTTTGCTCAATCATTATTAGGCGCTAAATGGAGTAGTGTTGTTAAGATTTCATTCTTAGCAAATCAAGGAAGTCAGGAACATGAGGCAACTCTTTATGATGGCAGAAAAATATTAGTAACTACTAAGCCTTTAAGTGTTGGGCAATTAGTAGTGCTTACTGATGTAACTATTACCTGTAAGCTTAAAGAGCGCATTAGCCATATGGAGCGTTTAAGTTCTATTGGTAAAATGGCTGCCTCTCTTGCGCATCAAATTCGTACTCCGTTATCAGCAGCTATGCTTTATGCGTCAAATTTATGTAATCTTACCTTAGACAAGGTTACTCGCAAAGGTTTTGGGCAAAAGTTAGTAGATAGATTAGAAGATTTAGAAAAGCAGGTATCTGATGTTTTACTCTTTGCTCGTGCTGGAGATAAGATTGTAGAGCATGTAACTATCGATGAGGTAATTGCCAAGGCTAAAGCTAGTTCTGAGGCGTTATTAAAGCGTTATAATGCCCGTCTTGATATTAGAATTAATAAACATAATCTTATAGTGATAGCTAATATGTCAGCTTTATCAGGATCTATTGCTAATCTTATAGTTAATGCTTTAGAAGCAGGAGCTAATCATTTATTTATCGATGTAAGCTTAAAAGGCGAGCAAATAGTAATTAAGATTGCTGATAATGGTAAAGGTATGCCAAAGCAATTAATAAGTAAGATTTTTGAGCCATTCTTTACTACTAAAAGTAACGGTACTGGCCTTGGTTTAGCGGTAGTACAGTCAGTAGTAAGTGCTCATCAAGGGAGACTTGGTCTAGTCTCAGAAGAAAATAAAGGTACTTGTTTTAGTATCAATTTACCACTTTTAAAAGTCGCTTTACATGAAGAGCCAAGAATGGTGGCTTAATAAAAATTTAGATAAAATACACGCAAACTTTGTAATGGGAGTTTATTACTAAGCTTTATTTTCTATAAAGCTTAGTAAGATACTTAAATAATTCGAGGAAAGTTTGAAATTTTAAGTTTTTACATTGAGTTTTTACTCATAAATGTCCAGAATATAAGGGGAGCTTTAAGTTATTAGGTAGATATAAACATGGCTAAGTCACAAATATTAGTAGTAGATGATGATAGCAGTTTGCGTGAGGCAATCTGCGATACATTACTTCTTTCAGGTTATGATTGTCATGAGGCTTCTAATGGAATAGAGGCTTTAAGTGTTTTATCAAGAATGCATGTTGATATGGTCATATCAGACATTCAAATGTATGGTATGGATGGTCATACCTTATTAAATAGTATTCATGAGAAATACCCCACAATTCCAGTTTTACTAATGACTGCTTATGCTAATATTGATGGCGCTGTGAAAGCTATTAGAAATGGCGCAGTCGATTACTTAGCTAAACCTTTTGCTCCTGAGGTCTTACTTAATCAAGTAAATCGCTATGTACCAATGAATGTGGTAGATTCAAGCGATCCTGTCTATGGTGACCCCAAAACTGCTACTCTTTTAGCCTTAGCTAAAAAAGTGGCTCTTTCCGATGCAACTGTAATGATTACAGGCCCTAGTGGCTCTGGTAAAGAGGTTTTATCACGTTATGTGCATAATAACTCTACCAGAAAGAATGGTCCGTTTGTTGCGCTCAATTGTGCAGCTATCCCTGAGACTATGTTAGAAGCAACACTTTTTGGATATGAAAAAGGTGCTTTTACAGGTGCTGTACAATCATGCCCTGGTAAATTTGAGCAAGCGCAAGATGGCACAATTTTACTAGATGAAATTACGGAAATGGATTTAAATCTTCAAGCAAAACTTTTGCGCGTATTGCAGGAAAAAGAGGTAGAGCGCATAGGTAGCAGAAAGACAATAAGCTTAAATGTAAGAGTTATTGCCACCTCAAACCGAGACTTAAAAGTAGCGGTGCAAGAAGGTAAATTTAGAGAAGATTTATATTACCGCTTAAATGTTTTTCCACTTAAATGGTTACCTTTAGCAAATCGCAAGTTAGATGTGATTCCAATTGCTGAATATATCTTAGCAAAGCTTGCTAAAGAGCAAGGTGGTAAGTTAAAAACATTAACTCAAGAGGCTAAAGATAAGCTTATTGCTTATAACTGGCCAGGTAATGTGCGTGAGCTTGATAATGTAATGCAAAGAGCTATGATTATTGCCTCAGATGAAATTACTACTGATGATTTAATTTTAGATGAGCAGGAGGTATTAGCACCAAAAGCTACTCAAGATAATCTAGAATCCTCAGCTCTTACAAATGAACGCCAGCCTTTTGGAATAGATAAGGATTTTACGGAAATTACTAGCTTAAATGAGCCAAAGGACATAATAGAGGATACTGAGGAGGATTTTTTAGCTGCTAATAAAAAGCAGTTTTTAGATAGTGCTAGTAATGCTGCTAATAATGATCCGGGAGTAAGTTTAGTTGGTAAGTTAAAGCATCAAGAGTATCAAATGATTTTAGATGCCTTAATAGAATTTGGAGGTTCTCGCCAAAAAGTATCAGAAAAACTCAGCATCAATCCCAGAACTTTACGCTATAAGATAGCAAAAATGAAAGAGGCAGGGTACATTATTCCAGGTTAAATAATTAAGGAATTAAGTAAATAAAAAGGAGCTAAAGGCTCCTTTTAAATTTATGTACAAAATACAATTATAAGCAATTAAAATTAATGGATATTTCTGAACTTTAAGCGATGAGGTTTAACGGCATCTTCCCCAAAAGTCTTTTTCTTCCATTCTTCATATTCGGTAAAGTTACCAGCAAAGAAGGTAATCTTGCCATTATCTTGATAATCAAGAATATGGGTAGCAATACGATCAAGGAACCATCTATCGTGGGAAATTACCATAGCAGAGCCTGGGAACTCTAGTAGGGCATTTTCTAAAGCACGTAAAGTTTCTACATCAAGGTCATTAGTAGGTTCGTCAAGAAGGATAAGATTACCACCGGCTTGTAGCAATTTTGCTAGATGTAATCTACCACGTTCACCACCTGAAAGCTCCCCAACACGCTTTTGCTGATCGGTACCTTTAAAGTTAAAACGACCGATATAGGCTCTTGAAGGAATTTCGTAATTGCCGATACGTAAAATATCTTGTCCCTGAGATATTTCCTCAAAAACAGTCTTATTATTATCCATCTTATCACGGAACTGTTCGACATTAGCAAGTACTACTGTTTCGCCTAGTTCAATACTACCGCTATCAGGTTGTTCCTTACCTGCAATCATACGAAAGAGTGTTGATTTACCAGCACCATTAGCACCGATAATACCTACAATAGCTCCTTTTGGTACACTAAAAGACAGATCATCAATTAAAGTTCTACCATTAAATGATTTGCATAAGTGATTAACTTCTAGCACCTTATCACCAAGTCTTGGCCCTGGCGGAATAAAGAGTTCATTAGTTTCATTACGCTTTTGGTATTCAGTACTATTTAATTCCTCAAAACGTGCTAAACGTGCTTTTGATTTAGCTTGTCTTCCCTTAGGGTTTTGTCTAACCCATTCAAGTTCTTTTTGGATAGATTTTTGGCGTGCATTTTCCACGTTTTGTTCATGGGCTAGGCGAGCTTCTTTTTGTTCAAGCCATGAAGAGTAATTACCTTCCCAAGGAATACCTTCACCACGGTCAAGTTCTAAGATCCAACCTGCTACATTATCGAGGAAGTATCGGTCATGGGTGATAGCCACAACAGTACCTGGGTACTGATGTAAAAATGTTTCAAGCCATGCTACTGATTCAGCATCAAGATGGTTTGTTGGTTCGTCTAAGAGGAGCATATCAGGATGCTCTAATAATAAACGACATAATGCCACTCGGCGTCTTTCACCACCTGAGAGTACTTTAATAGGTAAATCAGGTGCTGGTAGACGTAGCGCGTCAGCTGCTTTTTCGAGTTGATTTTCAAGGTTGTGACCGTCATGAGCTTGAATAATTGCCTCAAGTTCTGCTTGCTCTTTGGCAAGTTTATCAAAATCAGCATCAGGATCAGCATAAGCAGCGTAGACCTCATCAAGTCTTGTTAAGGCATTTTTAACTTGAGCTAATGCTTCTTCAATAGTATCTTTTACAGATTTTTCAGGATCAAGAACTGGTTCTTGAGGTAAGTAACCTATTTTAATTCCAGGCTGTGGGCGTGCTTCACCTTCGATATCTTTATCAATGCCAGCCATAATTTTTAAGAGGGTAGACTTACCAGCACCATTTAAACCAAGTACACCAATTTTTGCACCAGGAAAGAATGATAATGAAATGTCTTTAAGAATTTGACGCTTTGGCGGCACAATTTTGCCAACGCGGTTCATGGTATAAATAAATTGAGCCATATCTTCCTTAATTAAAAAAAAATCCCAGGCTATTTTACACAAAAATTTCCTTTTTATGAAACATTTTTTATGCCAATAAAAAACCCAGGGGGTACCTGGGTTTTTGAAGATTTAAGCTAAATGTTTAGCTTATTCAAAATAGATTAAAAACATGCCAAAGCCTGTTACTACACTGATAATGCCAGCTAAACCATAGCATACATAGTGATGTAAGCGAGTGGTGTGGATAGTAAGATCGTGTAAACCGTGGTAAATACGGTGTAAGCAATGCCATGTGGTTAAAGCTAATACGCCAAATAATGGGATAGCTGTCCACCAATGTCTAAATAGCTCAAAAAGGTTAGCCATAGCATTGCTGTTAAAGCCACAAACTATAAGCATAACGATAAGCGCAGGTAAAGCAAAGGCAATAGCCATACCACCAGCACCAAAGAGTCCCCAGTATACTGGTTCATCAGAACGACGATTCATAGAGTTCTCCTTTATCTAATAAATGCTAGTACTAGGCCAATAACTACACAAGCAATAACCCATGCAAACCATAAGGCAATTACCATTAGTTTAGCAGGAATAAGCTTAGTATCAGTTGGTTCTTTGCTCTTAAACATACGCACAACTAATGGCATTAAGTTAAACCAAGTATAGGTGTGGTACATTACAGAGATAAGAGCAATAACGTTTACTAGTATAACAATTGGGTTAGCAAAAAAATTGGTAATAAAGTATGCACCCTGTATAGGATTTAATAAAATTGCTACAATGAATAATAAGAACTCAAGAGCAACAATTAAACCAAAAACAGAGGTACCTTCACGTAGCATATACTTAATGTAGAAGCTACGATCTGTCCACCAATTCGCCTTTACAGGACGAACATATGGCTTACGGTAAGATTTTACGTTGTTATCCATTATTATTCTTCCCCTGGCTTAAACATCTTAATAACATAGTCAATAGCACTTGCCTTCTTACCAAGCTGAATAGCTTGTGCAGGATCTACATGCTTTGGACATACTTGTGAGCAGTAACCTACGAAAGTACAGCTCCAAACACCTTCATCCTGGCTCATAATCTTCATACGTTCACGAGCACCAGCATCACGAGAGTCGATGTTGTAACGGTAAAGAAGAGTTAAAGCAGCAGGTCCAATAAAGTCCTTATTAAGCTTGTACTGAGGACATGCAGCGTAGCAGATACCACAGTTAATACACTGAGCGAACTGGCGATACATTTCCATTTGCTGAGGAGTTTGTAAATAACCTTCAGTTAAAGGTTTATTCTTATCTTTTTCAGCTGGAATAATGTATGGTTTAATTCTTTCAAGCTTTTCGATAAAGTCTGAAATATCAACTACTAAGTCACGTTCAATAGGGAAGTTTGCCAATGGTTCAATCTTCATAACTTTGTTTGGATCGTAGTCACGAAGGAAGGTTTTACAAGCAAGCTTTGGTACCCCATTTACCATCATGGCGCATGAACCACATACAGCCATACGGCAAGACCAACGGAAAGATAATTCTGGTTCAAGATTATCCTTAATGTAGTTTAAAGCTTCAAGTAAAGAGGTTTCATGAATATATGGAACCTCAAAATCTTGAAAATGTGGTTCGCTATCAGTTTCAGGGCGGTAACGTGCCACTGAGAATTTCATAATTTTTTCAGCCATTATTTATTCCCTTCCATTGCCTTCTTCTGCTTTTCTGCTTCTTCAGCTTCTGCACCGTATACACGTTTAGCAGGCTGGAAGCGAGTGATCTTAACATCACTATAGCTAATTGACGGAGCATCGTCACCATTGTAGGTAGCTAAGGTGTGCTTTAAGAAGTTCTTATCATCACGTTCTTTATAAGCACCGTTAGGACCGTCTAGACGCTGGTGAGAACCACGAGATTCCTTACGGTTAATAGCAGAATGAGCCATACATTCAGCAACTTCAAGAGTATAGCCTAATTCGATAGCATTTAAGAACTCAGTGTTAAATACACGACCCTGAGTGTCTTTAATCTTAATATTCTTATAACGCTTACGTAAATCAGCTAAAGTGTCGATAGTCTTTTGCATGGTTTCTTCAACACGGTAGATACCGATACCTTCTTCCATAGAATCGCCCATTTCATGACGAATCTTAGAACAAGATTCAGCCCCCTTACCGTCAAAGAGTTTAGTAGCCTTAAGTACTGCAGCCTCAGCCTGCTTAACAAGGTTATCTTCATTACCAAATTTAACAGTCTTAGAGTACTTAGCAGCTTCATCACCTGCAACCTTACCAAATACGATAGTTTCAACAAGTGAGTTAGAACCTAAACGGTTAGCACCATGAATACCAACAGAAGCACATTCACCAGCAGCATAAAGACCTGGTTTTGAGGTAGCAGTCTTACCGTCAGTTTCAATACCACCCATAGTGTAGTGAACTACAGGGCGAATAGGTACTGGATCCTTAGCAGGGTCTACACCAGCATAAGCCATTGCTAGTTCACAAATTAATGGTAAACGTTCATGGAGGTAATCAGCACCTAGGTGTCTTAAGTCTAGATATACTGCATCACCTAAAGGAAGTTTAATAGTATTACCCTTTTGTTGTTCGTTCCAGAATGCCTGTGATACACGGTCACGTGGGCCTAATTCCATGTATTTGTTCTTTGGTTGTCCAACTGGAGTTTCAGGGCCTAGACCGTAGTCTTGTAAGTAACGGTAACCGTTCTTATTAACAAGAATACCACCTTCACCACGGCAACCTTCAGTCATTAACACACCACAACCTAAAAGACCGGTAGGGTGGTACTGAACGAATTCCATATCACGTAAAGGAACACCATGACGGTAAGCTAATGCCATACCATCACCTGTTACGATACCACCGTTGGTGTTGAAGCTATAAGCACGACCTGCACCACCAGTTGCAAGAATTACTGATTTTGCAATAATGGTACGGCAAACACCGTTTTGGATATCGTAAGTTACAACGCCCTTGATTTGACCATCTTCTTCAAGAAGATCAAGTACAAAGTGTTCATCAAAACGCTTAATTGATGGGTATTTGATTGATGTCTGGAAAAGAGTGTGAAGCATATGGAACCCACTCTTATCTGCTGCAAACCAAGTACGAGGTACTTTCATACCACCGAAACGACGAACATTTACTTCACCATTTGGCTTACGGCTCCAAGGGCAACCCCAATGTTCAAGCTGGAATAATTCTTCAGTTGTATGAGCAACAAAGTAGTCAACAACATCTTGTTCACATAACCAGTCACCGCCAGCAACTGTATCTTCAAAATGCTTTTCTAAGCTATCATCTGCACCAACTACACCTGCAGCACCACCCTCAGCAGCCACGGTATGGCTTCTCATTGGGTATACTTTTGAGATCAGGGCAATTTTAAGAGATGGATCCTGTTCGGCAACAGCAATAGCTGCGCGTAGACCAGTACCACCGGCGCCGACAATGGCGACATCAGCCTTAACTATGTCCACTTCTTTCTCCTAGGATTAAAAGTAAAAATTACAAAATACGAGCGATTTCTCGCTTGACTATGTACTATGATACCAAAAAAATGCTAAAAATTCTCACTTTTATGAATATAAGAGCTAACTTTTAAGACTTATTTGGCGATTAGATGATATGAAAAGAGTAATAATTTAGAATTGGTTACAAAAACATTAAATTTTAATGAAGATATTTACAAAAGGCTAACAAAAATCTTTGTTAGCCATGTAACTTTTAAAGCGTAAGAACTTATTTGGTAGTTTTGTGTTTTGTGATGCGAGTTTTTACGCTACTCTTTTTAGTAGAAGGCTCACTCATTGCATTAGTTGTTCTTTGGGGAGTAGGCTTGTCAGTTGCTTTAGTAGCATCTTTAGCGCCTGGTGCCTTAGGAGCGCTTTGATTTGACGAATCCTCATTTGCAGTATTATTTTGTGGTTTATATGGAGATTCATTTTTAGATTCATCTAAAGATTTACTTTCACTCTTTGCTAAAGTCTCATTTTTATTAGCGCTTACCTTTTCTGTTAATTCTTCCTGCGGATTTTCTTGCTTGCTTTCAGCTTCACTTGCATTTTCCGTATGTGGCAAAGTTAAAGTACTAGTAGCATTAGCATTAGCATTAGCAAGGAGAGTCCCAAGAGTAACCTCTTCTCCTACACATACTTGATCATTAAAGTTAATAGCATCTTTAGCAAATAACAAAATAACAGTGGAGCCTAAATAAAATTGCCCCATTTCCTCGCCTTTATTAAGTTTAATAGCAGGTTTTTTTTGATAGTTAAAGGTGCTAGTAGAGGTTCTATTCTTAGGGTATACTCGACCTGCCCAAGAGGTAGCAATGGATCCTACAATTGTGGCGCCTACTAAGATCATTGCCATAGGACCAAAAGGTGTATCAAAAATACATACAGCACGTTCATTTTTTGTAAAAAGATTATCGATATTAGCTACATAAGTAGGATTTACAGAATAAAACTTTCCTGGCACAAAGATCATTTTGCGCAATACACCTTCACAAGGCATATGAATGCGATGGTAATTTTTTGGGGAAAGATAAATACATGCAAATTTACCATCTTTAAAAGTTGAAGCTAAATCTTTATCACCACCTACAAGATCGCGTAAGCTATAATCTTGCCCTTTAGCAGCAATTAAGCGACCATAAGTAATATCACCTAATTGAGCCATAGTACCATCAACTGGCATGGCAATAGAGTTTGGTTCCTTGACAATCGATCTTGCTCCTTCGGCAAGTTCACGAGTGAAGAAGTCATTAAAGGTTGCATAGTAGTTAAAGTTTGGGTTCTTAGCCTCATTCATATTAATATTGTAATGATTAGCAAAGGTTTTAATTGCCAATGTAGTAATAGAGCCAAGATTTTTACTAGCAAAGCAACCTGCAAGCTTGGTTAGATAGAATTTTGGGGTGAGGTGATGAAGTAATACTTTTAGATTAGTTAAAATCATTTGTCTAATTTTCCGTATTTTTTACCAGGTGAAACATAAGCTTCTGGCTTATTTTGAGCCATAGATTCTAAAATTTTATGATAATTGTTATATCTAAATTGTGCAATAGTTCCCTTGTGCACAGCCTCGGTAATTGCGCAACCAGGATCGTTTTGGTGTTTACAATCACGGAATTTGCATAATCCAAGATATGGTCTAAATTCAGGGTAGCTATTGGTAACCTCTTGTGGTGTCAAATGCCATAGGGCAAATTCACGCACCCCAGGTGAGTCAATAATAAGTCCATCATCGGCAATATGGTATAGTTTAGTGCTAGTTGTGGTGTGCTGACCAAGACCTGAGGTGTCTGAAATTACATTTGTTTGTGCCTGCGCTTGGGGAACTAAAGCATTTAAAAGTGATGATTTACCAACACCTGATTGTCCTACTAGGGCGGAAGTATCATGCTTTATTTCCTCAAAAAGCTTATCGATCCCAACTTTTGTGCTACTACTTACTAAGTAAATTTTATAGTTAAGCGAACGATAAACACCTAACACTTTAGTAAGTTTGTCAAGTTCACTTTGCGTAAAAAGGTCAATTTTATTGATAACTATAATAGGCTCAATATTAGCTTGCGTACAGGCAATAAGGTATCTATCTAATATATTAGTAGAAAATTCCGGTTCTTTAGCACTAACAATAAGAATCTTTGAGATGTTGGCAGCAATAGGTTTTAAACCATCGTAATAATCAGGACGAGATAGTAGGCTTGTTCTAGGTTTTACAGTTTCAATTAACCCGCTACTACCATCGTTATGCTTTAGATCTATACGAAAAAGTACCTTATCACCAGTAGTTAAGGTAGTTATGGTGCGTCTGATAAAAGCTCGATAAATCTTATGCGTTTGAGCATCTTCAACATCGGCACGTTTCCCAAAACGGCTTATAACAATGCCATCGGTTAAGGGGCCGAGCGCTCCTTCAAACTCCAAGTTTTCAGGTTCTGAAGCATTTAATAACTTAGAATGACGATTACTAATATTGCGTGATTGCTTATGACTTATTTTTTGTTTTGCCATCTTTTTTGCTAACAACCTATATAATTTGTAAGTTTAGCTATCATACCATAATTTGACTTTACTTTAGTCATTTTAAGTGCGAAGCTAAAGATAGGCAACTTAAAAGTAACAGTTTAAGCTCTTTAAAAAGGGTGTAATACCTTATTTAATGTTAATAACATTGATAAATTTTAACCAAAATGATTAAGTTTTATACTTTTTTATAAAATTTTAAAAAAGTTCTTGCAAAGAAAAAAATAGTTAATATAATACACACGTTTTCTGATGCGGGAATAGCTCAGTTGGTAGAGCATAACCTTGCCAAGGTTAGGGTCGCGAGTTCGAGCCTCGTTTCCCGCTCCAGAAGGACAATTCAAATTTTATCCATTCAACGCGGGAATAGCTCAGTTGGTAGAGCATAACCTTGCCAAGGTTAGGGTCGCGAGTTCGAGCCTCGTTTCCCGCTCCAAACTAAATACTCATTTAATTAATTTGCTTCTTTATTTAAAATTTTTAGTAATTAAATTATCACACATTTTTTAAATTTATATTTTTCATAATTTTAAAGAATATTATGACTAAGCAAGTAACTAAAGGTTCATTTCTAAATAAAAAGTCAGTCTTTTATTTTCAGGGTTTTACGCTTAAAAGGGTTAATGCAGCCATGAAATTAACGACTGACGCCGTACTTTTAGGGGCGTGGACTGCTAAGCATTTTAAGTATAGTAAAGTACTTGATATTGGCACTGGTACTGGGATTTTAAGTTTAATTTTAGCCGATAGAGAAAAACTGCAAAAAGCGCAAATTTGGGCAATAGATATCGATAAAGGGGCAATAGCTGATGCAAGCTTAAATTTTAATGAAAGCCCTTATAAGGAAAGGTTATTTCTTAAAGAGGCAAGTTTAAGCACTTTTTATCACGACTTTTTAGTATTAAAGCAAAATTCCTTAGAAGATATAGCTTTTGATTTAATAATATCAAATCCGCCATACTTTAAAGGATCTAAGTTTTATAACGAAGATTCCCGCAAAGCTGCAAGGTCTCAAGATACTTTAAGCGCTCAAGAATTATTTGTTAGCGTCAAAGGTCTTTTAAAGGAAAATGGTTTTTTTACTATGATTATACCTAAAGAATTTGCCGATGAGTATATAAGTGAGGCTCATAAAAATAAGTTATTTTTGCAAGAAAGGGTATCAGTTGCAAGTAAAGCGCAAAATATTCCTTATGTGGAGTTATTAGCTTTTAGTACTAAAAACTTACCTAACAAACAAGAGGTAAAAGAAGAGTATCTTTTTAATAAAGATGGTAGTAAAAGTGATTTTTGGGAAGAATTAACAGCTTCATTATATTTAAATCATAAGGAAAAAACTTAACAGTCCTTAAAAACACTTTTTTTTGTGAGACTATACACAAAAACTTAACAATCTTAAAGCCAGAGCTAATGCTTATCTTGAATTCTATTACAATAGGTCATATTTAAATAATATCGATATGCTAAATTTTAATAAAACTTAAATCCAAGATATTTAAGCACGACAAATTAGCTTCTTTTTAGTAAAATACTTTCAGTTTAATGAAAGTTTATAATTATAATATTTGGTTTACTTAAAATGTTTCAAACTATTTTAACCAAGATCTTTGGTAGCAGTAATGAACGTACTGTTAAACGTCTTTCCAAGGTCGTTGCACAAATTAATGCATTAGAGCCTAAGTATATGGCTTTAAAGGACGAAGATTTCAAGAAATATACTCAAGAATATATTGACAGAGTAGCAAAAGGCGAAACTTTAGAGAAGCTATTGCCAGAAGCTTTTGCTTTAGTAAGAGAAGCGTCTAAGCGTGTATTAGGTTTAAGACCATTTGATGTCCAGCTTATGGGCGGTATGGTTTTAAATGAAAACCAGATTGCAGAAATGAAAACTGGTGAAGGTAAAACCTTAACAGCTTTATTACCAGCATATTTAAATGCCTTAACTAAAAAAGGTGTGCATATTGTAACTGTGAATGATTACTTAGCACGCAGAGATAGTAATTGGTCACGTCCATTATTTGAATTTTTAGGGCTTACTGTTGGTTGTAATATTCCAGGAATGGATGCTGAAGAAAAGAGAGCAGCTTACGCTTGTGATATTACTTATGGTACTAATAATGAATTTGGCTTTGATTATTTACGTGATAATATGGCCTATGTACCAGAACAGCGAGTACAAAAACCATTATATTACGCACTTGTTGACGAAGTGGATTCAGTTCTTATCGATGAGGCAAGAACACCGTTAATTATTTCAGGGGCTGCTGAAGATAGTTCAGAACTTTATAAAGTTATTGATGGGTTTATTCCAAGTCTAAAAGAGCAAGAAAAAGAAGATTCTGAAGATTTTACTGGTGACGGTCACTACACTAAAGATTTAAAGAATAAGCAAGCTTATTTAACTGAAAACGGTCAGATTTATGTCGAAGAGCTACTTCAAAAAGCAGGTTTACTTCGTGAAAATGATTCATTATTTGCAAGTTCTAATGTAACTTTACTCCATCATGTAATGGCTGCTTTAAGAGCGCATGTGTTATTTGAAAAAGACGTAGACTATATCGTTAAAGATGGTGAGGTAGTTATCGTTGATGAACATACAGGTAGAACTATGC
Source organism: uncultured Succinivibrionaceae bacterium (assembly GCA_944393045.1). Taxonomy (GTDB): domain Bacteria; phylum Pseudomonadota; class Gammaproteobacteria; order Enterobacterales; family Succinivibrionaceae; genus HGM20899. The sequence continues at coordinate 18,351 of CALXYT010000019.1, forward strand.
CTGGCCGCCGTTGGTCAGATGGTTTACATCAGGCTGTCGAGGCAAAGGAACATGTAGAAATTCATAATGAGAACCAGACCTTAGCGTCTATAACTTTTCAGAACTACTTCCGTATGTATGAAAAGCTTGCTGGTATGACAGGTACTGCTGATACTGAAGCTTATGAATTTCAGCAAATCTATGGTTTAAGAACAGTAGTATTACCTACTAATAAACCAATGATAAGAGCTGACATGCCAGATCTTATTTATTTAACTGAAGAAGAAAAGTATGAGGCTATCGTTGAGGATATTCGTGAGCATGTAAAGAAAGGTGCTCCTGTACTAGTTGGTACAATCTCTATTGAAAACTCTGAAAAACTATCTAACTACTTAAATAAGATTAACATTAAGCATCAAGTTCTTAATGCTAAATTCCATGAAAAAGAAGCTGAAATTGTAGCTCAGGCAGGTAGACCAGGTACAGTAACCATTGCAACTAACATGGCAGGTCGTGGTACTGATATTGTACTAGGTGGTTCATTACAAGCAGATTTAGCTAAACTTGAAAATCCTACTGAAGAAGAAATTGCTAATGTAAAGAGCGATTGGCAAAAGCGTCATGATGATGTAGTAGCTGCTGGTGGTTTGCATATTATCGGTACAGAACGTCATGAATCACGCCGTATTGATAATCAGTTAAGAGGCCGTTCAGGTCGTCAAGGGGATCCTGGTTCATCAAGATTCTACCTTTCAATGGATGATAACTTAATGCGTATCTTTGGTTCTGATCGTCTAAAGGCGGTGATGAAGCGTTTAGGTATGGAGCGTGGTCAGCCACTTGAACACCGCTTAGTATCAAGAGCTATTGAAAATGCGCAGCGTAAAGTTGAAACTAGAAACTTTGATATTCGTAAGAACTTACTCGAGTTTGATGATGTTGCTAATGAACAGCGTAAAGTTATTTACGAAGAAAGAAATGCTCTTTTAGATGGTTTAGTAGGTGTTGATTCTATTTATGACATTATTAGTGATGTTATAAATTCGGCTATCAATCTTTACATTCAGCCAGGGTCACTTATTGAGACTTGGAATGTTGAAGGTCTTGAGAAAGAATTACGAGATAACTTTGCCCTAGAGCTTCCTATTAAGTCATGGATTGAGGCTGATGATAAGCTTTTTGAGGATACTTTAAGAGAAAAGATTATCAATGCTGCTAAGTCAAGCTTTGAGGAAAAGTGCAAGCTAATTGGTCCTGAACATTCAGCTGCTTTAGTGCGCAATGTAATGCTTCAGTGTATCGATTTACTCTGGAAGGAGCATTTAGCTTCTATGGACTATTTACGTCAAGGTATTGGTCTTCGTGGTTATGCTCAAAAGAATCCAAAGCAGGAATATAAGCTTGAATCTTATAGAATGTTTACTAATATGCTTGAGAACTTCAAATTTGAAGTTGTGAAGATTTTAAGTAGATTACGCATTCAGATTCAAGAACAAGTAGATCAAATGGAACAAGAGCGTTTAGCAAAGGCTAAAGAAGCTGAAGAACGCTTCAATGAAGAGGCAAGAGCTAAAGCTTTAGAGAATAACGGTATGCCATTTGTGCGCACTGTGGAGAAAATTGGTCGTAATGATCCATGCCCTTGTGGTAGTGGTAAGAAGTATAAAAACTGCTGTGGTAGATTAAAGTAACATCTAGTAAAAATATCAGCAAAGGGCACCATATGGTGCCCTTTTTAATGTTAGTGCGCATGGCTGGCACATTTTCTAATGGGTAAAAGTCCAGAACCTGTGAGCACTCAGCAAGGTCATAGTCGAAGGTTGGACAATGATACCGTGAGGTATTGGTCGGAGGTAGCTTGCATAGATGGGGTAATGTAAAGACTTCCTCATGAGGTTTTGTAATCATAAATACTGCGTAATAGTGTTTATTACCAAGGGGAGATTTAAGCCCTCACCAATAAAAGAGAGTGCACATACCTAAGGATAATGGGCAAAAGCGTCCTTCTGGTATATCAACCACCGTTCTGAATGAATACTATGAAGGTAAATTCCCGGATAGTAGCTTTTGGGGCAGACCTGGAAGAGGTTGTTATAATGCGACAGATAGAGTGTTAGAGACTGCAGATGAAGGATAGATCTATGTTATAGATATGGATCTAAGAAAGTTCGGTGATTCACAGGTTCCTTCTACTTAAGATAATTGACCAATGGAAGGTAATTAAGAATGCAGCAGATCTACTACAAGGTAATAATTTCTCCTCAATGTGTGCTGATATCTTACTAAATGAATTTTATCAACTGCTCTATAGTAGGGGAATTAGGTTTGTAAGGAATGCAGATGACTGCATGATTTGCATAAGTGAAAGAGCTGTGCATGGAATCTCTGAAAGTAAAACTAAGTTTATCGATGGTAAATTGTTTCTGCAGGTTAACCACGATAAGACGAAGATAGACAGTTTAGGACTTCCCCTCTCATTAGTTTCCAGTGGTATCAGACTGAGGACGGTTGGAAGGTATCCGTTCACAAGAAGAGTAGAGACAAATTCACAAAGATGATGCGCGAAATTCTTACGAGGAAATGTCCCGGGGGAAAACAAAGCCCCCTGAAGCAATTCAATATCGTTTTAAAGGGGGGATAACTACTTCAGGCCAGATATTAGTAAATCCCATATGAATAGGGAAGATGCCTGGATAAGAAGGAGAATACGCAAAATACTTGTAGTGTCATGGAAAAGAAGCGTAACTATACTGGAAATTACGTTTAATGTAAAAGCCCACTATTATGAGGTGGCATGATGGGGTTGTCGAGCGGGGCGAAAGGATAAAACCAAACCGCCACTCTATTTTTTACATTATAAAAACTCTTTAAGCATATGATTGATAAAAAGTTTGCCACGTTCAGTAAGAGTAATAGTCAAATCTTTATCAATAGTCAATAATTCTTCTTTAGCAAAAGTTTTTAGTTTCTCTAAAATTGGCGCAAAATCATCACCTGTGTAAGCGCTATATTCACGCAAGTTAAATGCCTCATAAATTCGCAATTTATTTACAAAAAAATCAAAAGGTAAATCTTCTTTGCAAACTTTGTTGCTATGCAAAAAAGGCTTATGGTTAAGTACCTCATCAAGATAGCTATAAGGATTTGATGTGCGGTAAGTTCTTATAATATTAAAGTCAGTAGTAACTTTACTATGCGCCCCAGCCCCAATTGCTAAGTAATCGCCATAACGCCAGTAATTAGAGTTATGCACAGCTTTATGGTTAGCTAAAGCATAGGCGCTAACCTCATAATGTGCATAACCAGATTGCAGAAGAAGTTCATTACCTTGCATAAGGATAGTTTCTTTTGCATCATCACTTAATAAGTTAAGAGGTGGATTCTTACCAAAAAAACTATCTGGTTCAAGCGTTAGTTCATACCAGGATAGGTGAGGAGGAGAAAAACTTAATACTTCTTTAAGATCTGTTAGCGCATCAGTAAGAGTTTGCTTTGGTAAAGAGTGCATAAGATCAAGATTAAAATTACTAAAAAGACTACTAACTACCTCTATAGCCATAAGAGCAGTTTTTCTATCATGGACGCGACCAAGAATTTTTAAGAAATTCTCATTTAAACTTTGAATCCCAAGACTTACGCGGTTAATACCTAATGATTTTAAAGTGCTTAAATTATTTTTGAGGGTGCTGGCAGGATTGGCCTCAATAGTAATTTCAGCATTAGCCTCAATTGTTAAATTGTTACTAATAAAGTCAAAGAGCATCTCAAGAGCCTTGGGTGGGCAAAGGGTAGGGGTGCCACCACCTAAATAAATGCTAATAAGCTTGCGGTAATCGATATATTTAAGGGATGTTTTTAAATCCTCAATTAGTGCCTTTATATAAAGATCATACAGATCATCTTTATTAGTAACACTGCAAAGTGGAGAATTATTTGTCAGATTAAGATTGTTAATATTTAACGGGTGAGAGTTAAAATCACAATAAGGACATTTTTTTACGCACCATGGAAAGTGAACATAAAGGGCTAAAGGAGGTTTTTTTAGCATGGTTTAATCTTTTTGGGTGTAAAGTTTTAAAAGGATTGGGAGTAAATCATTTAAAGCTTGGCCACGATGACTTAAGCGGTTCTTTAACTCTGGTTCAATTTCAGCAGCAGTTTTGCCAAGAATTGGTATTAAGAATATTGGATCGTATCCAAAACCATTGGTTCCACGTTTTTCACAAAGAATCTCGCCATTCCAGTGTTTTTGGCAAATAATTGGTGTTGGGTCATTATAATGGCGCATTAGCACAAGTACACACCAGTAGCGAGCTGTACGCTGTTCTTTTGGTACACCTTTAAGCTCATGTAGAAGTTTTTGTAAATTAGCCTCATCAGTTGCATGCTCACCACTATATCTAGCACTTTTTACCCCTGGGAAACCATTAAGATAATCAACTTCAATTCCTGAATCATCAGCAATAGCAGGTAGGCCTGAGACTCTTGATGCCTCACGAGCTTTTATTATGGCATTTTCCACAAAGGTAGTACCAGTTTCTTCTGGAGAAATAATGTTAAATTCACTTTGTAAAACAATTTCAATACCAGTATTGGCAAGTAATTGATTAAATTCTTTAGCTTTACCCTTATTGGAGGTAGCAAGCACGATTTTCTGGGACATTTACTAATCCTTATTTTCCAGCATATAAGTAAAAAGAGCTTAAAGTATGGGGCTATAAGTTATTAGCGATACTTATTAAGGTTAAATTTGCGTTCGGCATCTTTTACTGACTCTTGTAGCACCTCAAAAAATGATGGGTGATAGAACGTTGAGTTTAATAGTTCAGTAATGCTCATTTTATTGATTAAAGCGCAATTTAAGAACTGACAGATATACTGCGCATCAGGAATGCACATCTCTGCCCCTAAAAATTCACCATTATCCTCAGCAAAATAAGTATGAATAATGCCGTATTTCTCTTCTTTAAGCTTAGCTAATAAATTATTGTTGCAAGTTGCCTCACCTACAATAAATCTACGACCTTTTTTAGCTTTTTCAGTTAATTCAGAGTAACTTTCTCCAACTATAGCCATTTCAGGGGAGGTGTAGATAATTTCTTGTCTAAAAGAAGTTTTTTCAAGGGGAGGCTCTGGATAACGGGCAGCATTTTCACCTGCTACTTTGCCTTGGAAGATGGCGGTTTGTAGCGTCCCATGATCTGTTGATACATCTCCCGCCACAAAGATATTTTTAATATTAGTTTGCATGGTTAAGGGATTTACAAAGGGCGCACCTAAGGAATTGTGAATAATACCCGTGGTATGGAGCTGTAAATCATCAAGTTTTGGGATTCTTCCTGTGGCACAAATAACGTATTGGACATTAAGAATACATTCATAATTAGTATCATCAAGATAGTAAATAGTAATATCTCCGTTTTCATTTTCGTTCATTTCAGTGATACGACTATTCATAATGATATAAGCTTTCTGTTTTAAGGCTGTTAATGCTTCTTGGGCAACTTTTTGGTCGGTAAAACGCCAAAAACTATCTAACCCAAAAATAATAGTTTTTATATTTAACTGTGAGAGTATTTGCCCAAGTTCAAGGCCTACGCTACCACTCCCAAAAATTGCGACAGATTTTGGGAGTTCTGGTAAATCAAAAAACTCATTGGTGGTAAGAATTTTTGAGCCAAGTCGTTTTAGTCCATATGGTACATATGGCTGGCTGCCTGTTGCGATAATAATACTTTTTGCTTTGATTTGAATATCGCTACTTTCTATGCCTAAGGTAGTATTATTGATAAAGAAAGCTTTACCAATCATTCTTTCATTTTCAGGAATAGCGTAAATAGTTTTAATAAACTCTTCAATAAAAGTAGTTTTTTTCTTACGCACAATAGAAAGAATTTCTTTATTATCAATTTTAATTTCAGGAGTCTTGCCATAGAGCGTTAGTGAAGAGGGGGCGATATGATTTTTAGAGAAGGATAATTCTCTAAGAATCTGCATTGGTACTGTACCAGTTTTAATATTAGTAGGTCCAATAGGACTTTGATCGATTAAAAGAGTTTTTGCTCCAGCTTCTTTAGCTGCATGATTGGCTTCAATACCAGCAGTCCCAGCTCCAATAATGGCAACATCGGTGATAATTTCTTGCATACTTATGCCCCCTGTAAGTAGTGATATATTATAGAAATTATTTATTTATCTGAAAAGATCAGAACTGAAAATCTTTTAGCCTAAAGAAGGAGTTACTTTAATGATAAATATTAGCCTACCTTGAAAAAAATAAGCTACAATTATTAACAGCAAAAAAGTGTGAAAAAGCAATAAAAATAAAACAGGCAAAAATGCATAACATACTAATAGGTAAGAGGTAATGACTATAAATTCATTTGCAAGTTTATTAAAGTACAAAGGGGTCGTTTTTGATTTAGATGGTACGTTAGTTAATTCCATGCCTTTACATATTAAAGCCTGGCAAAGAGTGGCGCAAGATTTGCATATAACTCTTTCTGATAAATGGCTTTATGAGCATGGAGGAGTACCAAGTTATAAGATAGCTAAGATGTTATTAACAATGTTTGATATTGCTAATCAAGATCCTGAAAAAATTGCTCAAAATAAAACTGCATATTACCTTGAATATATTGACCAAGTAGAAGTTTTCCCAAAAATGCTAGAGCTGCTAAAGTTTTTAAAAGCACATAATATTGCTATGAGCATAGGTACTGGAACTTTACGTTCTAATGCGGAATATATTGTAAAGCGTACTGTCTTACATGATTTTATTAAAGTAATAGTAAGTGCTGATGAGGTAGTAAATCATAAGCCTAATCCTGATACTTTTTTACTTGCTGCTAAAAAAATGCAATTGCCTGTAAGTGAGTGCATAGTTTTTGAGGATACCAACATAGGTGTTGAGGCGGCTAAACGCGGTGGTTTTTCGCATGTTTTAGTAAAAGACGGAGTTCCAGAGCTTTAATAAAAAGGGTACAATAAAAAAACTCTCGCAATATAAATTGATAGAGCGAGAGTTAGAGTTATAAAAAAATAACTTAAAACCTTACTAGAACAAAGATAACCTTACGCCTGGTTATTTCTATTATGCTCGTCATTATTATGAGGATTAGAATTATTAAAGCGTTTTTGAGGTCTATGTTGCTGGTTATGGAATCTATTATTGGAGTTGTTATTAGTAGAAGGTTGTACCACAGTAATAGTAGAAATCTTAGCTTTATAAATTAATTGCTGATTGCCATGAGAATCAGTTAATAATAAGCTATATTGATCATGACTTGTAACTACACCTTCAAGTTTAATTCCGCTTATTAAGAATACAGCCACGGTTTGCTTTGTTCTGGAAAGCCAATTTAGAGCCGTTTCTTGTCCATTGCCCAAGGAAAAAGCCTGTTCCAGGGTTGGATAATTTTCGTTTTCTGACATTTAAATATTTCTTTTTGATAAAAATTGCTACATATAGCTGTTTAGAACAAGCAAAACATTCCAAAAGAAGTCTGCAATTTATGTTTGTGAGAAAGATGTTTTTTGAGCATCTTACTCACGCAACATAAAACTATTATGTCATGTAAATATAGTATTATCAATAATTTAAGCTCATATTAAGATCTTTGTTAAGTTTTTCATAGAAAAAGCCAACTCCAAAAAGATAATCCTTTTTATGAAGTTGGCAATTATGGATTATTTCTTTAAACAAAGTATCCGATAGTGCAAACACCTCGAGTTTTAATAATTTTTCTGCCCTGGTACTTTACTGGAACATACTCAAAGAAATGAGGTCTTAAACGCATATAACGGCTAATTAACGAACAAAGGTTTAATGTGATATAAGAAGGCGTTTCATAGGAATGAAAATCACCTTCTTGGGAGATTAAGCGGGCAATTATTGGTGTATCGTATGAAATTGCCTCAGCCCGGCTTAAGCCCATAGATAAAGATGCAGTAAAAATATAGAGATTACTTGAGGATATCTCAATATCGGTAAGTAAGTTAATAATTTCTTTAGCACTAAGACCGTTATTGATGATAGGTAGCACAGTTTTCTGAGGTAATAAATAATTTAAATAAGGTAAGGTACAACCAAAGTTATTAACAAACTCTGTTTCATCATCGGTATATTTAATAAAGTTATTAGGATCATCGATTGTGGCTAAGTCACTGTTATCAATATTGGCTTTTTGTAAAAACGGATTATTTGGCGAGGTGGAATAAAGGCATTTTTCTTTAGTTTTAACCATGCTATCGGAAAATAAGATAATACGTTTTATTTTAGTACTATCTTTGGTGATATTTGCAAAAATATCACCTAATAAAGGTGCAGTTTCGTCATTCAAAATATTAGGTAGCAACATGATTTTTGGGTCATAAGGCTCTGCTCTTTCAGTAAAGGAAAGTGACCTTGCGTCAATATGTTCTTGAGATAAATCGTTGTTTTTTTTTGCTAGTGAGTCCATTTTTACGGTCTTTTAATAATAGTAGTTGTATAAATATACCTTGATATATTAGACTTTAATATATAAGGATGCGGAAAGTTATTGCCAATAGCAAAAAAATTACTTTCCAACATCATTATTATTACAAAAATTTAAATTAACCGTTAGTTTTATAAATTAAAGACCAATAATTTTTTGCGCTAAAACACAAAAACATATTTATTTGAATTTTTGGCAAGAAATATTAGAGTAAAAGCATACTTTAAGTAAAGATTATCGTTTAAAGTGTATTAAGGCAAAGTGTAATAAAGCCAAAGAGCAATAAAACACATGGTTAAAGCAAGCAAGGGTAGGGATGTTAATGAGAAGTCTAACAATAATAATATCGGCAATAATTTTAGGGGCTGCTATATTAGTATCTGTAAATACTTTGCGCATTGAGAGCAATGTTATTACAGGAAGATTTATTGATAGTGGTAGAGTTGTTACGGTAAAAGGTTTAGCTGAAAAAGAGGTATTAGCTGATAGAGTATATTTACCATTAGAGTTTTCATGGGTAGATGAGGACTTAAAAAAAGCTGCGCAAATTCTTGATGAGCATCAGCAAAAAATCATTGCCTTTATCAAAGATAAAGGGATATTGGCTAGTGACATTAAAGCTGATATGCCAAGGATTTATGAGGTTACCTATGACGGTAAAACTCGCTATAACGTAACTTATCGTTTAGTGCTAGATTCTACCAAGATAAAAGAGGTAAAAGCGTTAATTGATAATTTATCTTCTTTAGTGAAAGAAGGTATTTTTTTACAGACCACAACGTATGGTATTAACTTTAAATATACCAAGCTTAATGATATAAAACCGCAAATGATTGAAGAGGCCACAGCTAACGCAAGAGAAGTTGCCTTAAAATTTGCGCAAGATTCAGGTTCTTCCTTAGGTAAGATAAAAAATGCTTCCCAAGGACAATTTTCGATTACTAACGGTAGCACTCCAGAGGTAAAAATTGTGCGCATTGTATCAACGGTGCAGTATTATTTAAATGATTAGTAATAGTTTTTATCCTAAGGAGTAAGAGATGTCGAATTTGGTAAAACTGTTACTAGGACTAATAGTAGCAGTATTGATTATAAGTGTTTCATATCTTATAAAACCAATACTTTTTGAGGTGTCTAACAAGCTGATGGAGTCTGAGCGTTTTGTAACGGTAAGAGGTGTTGCAGAGCGTGAGGTTATGGCAAATCACATTTTATTTGAGCTAAAGGTTAGCACCTTAGTAGATGATATTATAAATGAAAGTAGCAAATATGAACAAAACTGCCAAAAAGCGCAAGCTTTTATGCTTGCAAAGGGTATTGGTGCGCAAGATATTGCCATGCGCAGTTTAGAAGTTTTTACTAATAGACGCAAAGACATCCCTAAAAATTTAGTAACTTGTAATTTAGTAGTTAGCACAAGTAAGGTACTTAAGGCAAGAGAGTTATTATCCTCATTAGATAGCTTAGTTAAAGAAGGTATAAGCGTTAAGGTTTATGAATATCAAATTGCTTATGGATACACAAAACTTAATGATATAAAACCTTCAATGGTTGAGGAGGCTAATAAGAATGCCAAAGATGCAGCTTTGGTATTTGCTAAGCACTCTAATGCTACTTTAGGTAAAATAAAGCAGGCAAGGCAAGGTCTTTTTTCTATGCAAGATGGTAGAAGACCTGAGCTTATAAAGGTTAGGGTAGTTACCCAAGTAGATTATTATCTAAAGAACTAAGGAGTTTTTATGAAAAATTTAACTTTTTTAATGATTGCACTCCTTATTGCATCTTCAATGGTAGTAAGTGCTTTTATGCTTAAACCTGAGCTTTTAGTAGTAGCGGAGAATTACTTGAACAATAAGCGCACAGTTGTAACTAAAGGTTTAGCTGAGCGTGAGGTTAAAGCTGACAGAGTAAAAATTCCATTAAATATAGCCCTTAGAACTAATAATTTAGTAGAAACTAGTAAGGAGTTAGCAGATATTAAAAAGCGCATTATGTTTTATGTAAAAGAGGCGAACATATCAGAAAGCGAGGTAAGCTTTTATGCGCTTAATACCCTTGAGCATGTATATGAATACGATAAAGGCGCAAAATATACCATAAATCTTAATGGCACTATTGATACTGCCAATATACAAGGCGCTAATAAGTTTATTGCCTCTACTAAGGCTATGTTAGCTGAAGGGATAAATTTAGGTATAGGTTTTAATGAGGTTAGTTATACCTTTAATGGTTTAAATGAGTTAAAACCACAAATGATTGAAGAGTCAGTTAATAATGCCTACAAGGTAGCTAAGCAAATAGCACAAAACAGTGAGAGTAATATTGGTAAAATCAAATTTGCTAATCAAGGATTATTTACCATAAGTGATACGCTAATAGATGATATTAAGCTTGTGCGAGTAGTAACAACTATTACTTATTACTTAGAAGATTGATAGAAATTTAAAAGGAACAATAAAAAAGAAGTTAATAACGGGGTTATTTGTGTTAAAAATAAACAATTAGGCATTTTTTTTATAATACTGATAAAAAAAAATTTGACACTACATTAAAATCATGTAAAATAGCCCTCGTTGCCCAGATAGCTCAGTCGGTAGAGCAGGGGATTGAAAATCCCCGTGTCGGTGGTTCGATTCCACCTCTGGGCACCAGTCAAAAAATTATCTAAGCTTGCCGGCTTAGCTCAGTAGGTAGAGCAACTGACTTGTAATCAGTAGGTCAACAGTTCGATTCCGTTAGCCGGCACCATCCTTTAAATAAATCCTAAATTACAATCCCCGAACAAAAGTAATAATTTAAAATTCTTTACATTTTAAACTTTACCCCCTAAACCTTAAGTCTGAGTATTAATAACATTCCTACCTTTTATCTTTTAGAAAGCTATAACTTTTATTGAATAAATCACCTATAAATGGAATAATAAGAGAGGATAGTGGTAATAATCTGTTATGTAGCCAAGTTATTAGAAATTGAACCTTAAAAATTTGTATCAGGTGGGTGTACTGCATGTTTTCATTAAAAAAGTCATTTTATTATGCCTTAGCTATTTTTATTTTAGCAATAGTAGTTTTAGGAATAAAAATTGTGGTAGATCCTCAATTTGGCATGGTGGATCTAAATATCTTTATCACTGAGGTGATAACTTTTATTTTTGCAGTAGCAATCTTGGTTAATATTAAAATAAAAGATACTTTAAAAGTGAAACCAATGTGGATAACTGCTGTTGTATGCTCAGGTTTAAGTATTCTTCTATGGGGATATATTATCAATATCGCACCTACTATACTGACTATTTCCTTATTTCCGTATGCAATGCTTACTACGGTGCTGGCATTTACTTTTACTAATTTTGGGATAGTAAACTTGGCTGAGCGCTCACACTTTTTTGCTCCTGTGTTTATTTTTATTACCAAGCTTGCATGCTTAATTTGTGCTATTTATTTAATAATCGTAATTTTAGGTTGGTATCAGGATTTAGAATTTACGATTAGAAGCTTGTTAATATCTTTCTTTATCTTATCTTACTGTAACTTTATGATTGTAATGCTTCATGTTTTAGGGTTACGTAAAAAGAGTAATAATCTTGTGCTTATACCAACGGCTACTAAAGGTGTGTTTATTGATAAGGTAGGTAAGCAATACTTAGTACAAGAGCTAGATAAGCGAGAAGATAAAGCGTAAAGAAAAAAAACTTTAAACATCATTGATAGAAGGAATTGGTTGTGATTGATGTAGCTATTATTAAGCAACGATTATTTAGATTGCGTGAACTTATGGAGCACCAAGGTCTTGATGCATTGATTGTTAATCGTGGTGATGAGCATTTAAGTGAATATTTACCGCCATTTAAAGAAAGATTAGCTTTTATTTCAGGTTTTACAGGTTCGGCTGGAACAGTAGTAATTTTAAGAAACCATGATTTAAGTGAACTTGGTAAAAAGCAGCTAGTAATAGAGAAGGAAGATCACTTAGTTACTGTAAAAAATAGTGCCGCCATTTTTGTGGATGGTCGTTACACTCTGCAAGCAAGAAATCAAGTAGGGGCAGATTTATTTGATGTTTTTCAGTATAACAAAGTTTCATTACAAGAATGGATTCAAACTGTCTTAGATGAAGGGGTAGTAGGCATTGATCCAAAGTGCATTAGTTATCATTCATTTAGTAAACTAAAAACGGATTTACAAAATTTAAATATCTCGCTAGTAAATACCGCAAATAACTTAATTGATGAGTTATGGACTGATAAAGGTAATGAAGAAATAGCAAGCGTTGAGATTTTTGAGGATAAATATAACGGTTGCCCAAGTTTAGAAAAGCGCCGTCAAATAGCCAAGATTTTACGAGAAAAACAAATTGATGCCACACTAATCTCCAAAAGTGAATCGGTAAATTGGTTATTGAATGTAAGAGGGCGTGATATTCCTAATTTACCTGTGGTTAATAGCTTTTTAGTACTTTATAGTTCTGAGCAAGTAGAATGGTATATAGATCCAAGAAAAGTACCAAATTCGCTACTTTCAAGTTTGCAGCATCATATTGGTAAAATAGATTATTATTCTGAAGATAAGCTTGCGGAGTTACCAAGACGTTTAGGTAAGCAAGGCTCAGTGCTATATGTAGATCCTGCTACTACTAATGCCTGGTTTATTAAATTACTAGAAGAAAATAATGTGCAATTGGTTTTTGGGGATGATCTTTGTGATATGCCAAAAGCTTGTAAAAATCCTATTGAAATTGCTGGCATGAAAAAATGTCATATAAGAGATGCTGTGGCAATGTGCAGATTTTTAGCATGGCTTGATCATTTAACGGAACCTCTTTTTTCTCAAGATAAACATGCTGACCTTGATGCTAAGCACTTACCTGCCTTAGAGTTTATACGTACGCATAATGAGGCAACCTTAAGCGAGCAATTATTAAAATTTAGAAGTGAGCAAGAGGGTTTTATTGAGCCAAGTTTTGATACGATTTCAGCGCTTGGACCAAACGCCTCAATTATTCATTATAATCATGTAAATTTAGGTAATCCTCGTCCACTTGGTTTGGATGGCATGTATCTAGTAGATAGCGGTGGGCAGTATTATGATGGTACTACTGATATTACTAGAACTATTATGGTAGGCCCAAATGTTAATAATGAGATGAAAGAGCGCTTTACCTTAGTCTTAAAAGGGGTAATAGCTATGCATCGTATACGTTTTCCGAAAAATACTTATGGGGTAATGTTAGATGTTTTAGCACGTGCTCCATTATGGCAAGTAGGTTTAAATTATGAACATGGTACAGGTCATGGTGTTGGTCATTGCTTAAATGTTCATGAAGGACCTCAGGCAATTTCGCAACGTGGTGGTCAAGTTCCATTAGTTGAAGGTATGGTAACCTCAATTGAACCTGGATACTATAAAGATAATGAATATGGTATTCGTCTTGAGAACTTAACAGTTATTGAGCAGGCTAGAAATCAAAATTCTGGCGCAAATATGTGTGCTTTTGTGCCAATAACCTTTGTGCCATTCGATACTCGACTTATTAAAAAAGAACTTTTAACAGAAAATGAAAAGAACTGGTTAAATGAATATCATTTTAAAGTACGAGAACTAGTAAAAGAGCATTTAAGTGATTTTGAGATAAGTTGGTTATTGCGTGCCACATCGGCAATTTAATCAGAAAAGAAAAAGCGACTATTTTAGCTATAGTCGTTTTTTATTAAGCCAAAGTAGATAGAAAAATAAAAAATCCTAAAAACAACAATAATAGCAATAAGAAAGAAGTAAAAAAACTAAAAATATAACACAAGTACAAAACAAAATGCTAAAGAACTATTACAATAGATAGTGAAGGTAAATAAAAGAAGTATTAAAGGAGTATTTAAAGGATGGTGCCGGCTAACGGAATCGAACTGTTGACCTACTGATTACAAGTCAGTTGCTCTACCTACTGAGCTAAGCCGGCAAGCTTAGATGATTTTTAATGGTGCCCAGAGGCGGAATCGAACCACCGACACGGGGATTTTCAATCCCCTGCTCTACCGACTGAGCTATCTGGGCAAGTGGCGCTATTATACAAATTATATTTTTATAGTCAAGAAAAAATCTAAAAAAAATTGTAAAAAATTCAAAAAAACGTAATTGGTTTGATTTTTATACAAAAATCACCTCTAAAGATGACCTGATAATTGGCAATAAATAAGCAATTAATAGTTTTTAAGTTTATAAGGATATAATACTTTAAGAAATAGGTCGCAAGTAGTGAGGTTGTTCGTCAATATCTAAAAAAGCATATTATAAGAAATTTTGGTTTTTTCTGATTTTTTTGTGTTAATATCTTTTAGTATCAGGCGATATTGTATAAACGCCCCTTTGGTTTAGCAAGAGTTGTAGTTTTACCAAGAATAGAAACTAAAAATTAAGCAGTTACAAACAAACAGTTAAAAACAAAAGGTAACACAGGTCAATAACAATAATAAGACTTAAAGTTTAAGTTGTGGTACTTATCATTTTAGAATATGAGATAGCAAAATGGTTGATGTGGTAAATAATAAAGAGCAAGATAAGCAGTTTACTGTTAGTAGCAATGAGCCAATGTCAGAAAAAGGAATGTCCTCATCAGATAAAGAGGCACTAGATAATCTTCTTGATGATTTCTTAGGAGTAACCAAGGAAGAGTCTAACCAAAATAAGATATCTTCATCGGATAATATTGTAACTAATCTTGGCGCTGGAGTGCTAAATCAATTATGGGCAACTTCTTTAAAAAGAACAGCAGTTTTTAATAGCTTTATGAATGTAGTAAATACTGTATCAATTAGTATTGAAAACTGTAAAAAAAGTGCCTTGGCTAAAGATGCGTTAGTAGCTACTAGTCTTGATTTAATTGAGAATGATAACCAATTTATCAAAAAAATTATTTATCGTTTATCAAAAAGCCTTGATAACGTTGATAGTAAAGAATTTTCAGCTAAGAATATCAGACACGATATTGCTTTATTATTACAAACTGGTTTCTTAACACCAATTATCAATAACGATGTAGTGTTATTTTTACAAACTGCCAATATTGAAAGTTTTTCAGGTAAAGTAGTTTACGACCGCAATGAAGAAGTAACTTCAGTAAATTTAGATGCAAACTTTTATGTAGAAGATGATAATGGCACTCGTTATAAATTAACTACAACTAATCAAACTATCTTTTATGGTGATGAGGTTTCATGCATCCTTGATAAAAGTAGGGCTGCCTTATATTTACAAAGTATCATTACCCCTCATAATCTAGTATTAGGTAGAGTACTAGACTCTAAGTATGGTTACTATCTTGCTCCTGATGATGAACATTTTAATTGTCGTAGCTTTTACTTTACCGATAAGAGTCAGGCAATTGTTAAACTAGGTAGCATCTATGTTTGTTCTGTTGTGGCTCGCTCTAATGATGGCGTCTTTCAGGTAGAGGTGCTAGAAGAACTTGGTGAAAGTTCTCGCCTTGATAATAGCATAAAGATAGCCATTTCTCGTCACGATATTCCATGTGAATGGAATAAGGGAGTGGAAAATCAAATAAGTAAATTTGCTGATGTCGTGCTTGAAGAGGATAAGTTAGATAGAGTAGATTTACGTGATTTACCATTAGTTACGATTGATGGTGCAGATGCTCGTGACTTTGATGATGCTGTATATTGTAAAAAGGAAGGCGCTAAATTTAGGTTATATGTAGCAATTGCCGATGTTTCATATTATGTAAAATATGGCTCACCATTAGATCAAGAGGCTTTGCGTCGAGGAAATTCCGTGTATTTTCCGAACTATGTAGTACCAATGCTCCCTGAAAAACTTTCTAACGGTCTATGTTCATTAAACCCTAATGAAGATCGTTTATGCATGGTTTGTGAGATGGTAATAAGTAAGGCTGGTGTAATAGGGGAATATAAATTCTATCCTGCGTTAATGAACTCTCATGCTCGCTTAACTTATACAGAAGTAGGTGATTTCTTAGAAGGCAAAGTTGATATCAATAGTAAAGTTGCTGATTTACAAGCAGACATTAAAAACTTATATGCCGTGTATCAGGCTTTAAAACATGCTCGTACAGTGCGTGGTGGTATTGAGTTTGAAAGTAAAGAAGTTAGATTTATCTTTAATGAAAATTTACAAATTGAGGATATTGTTCCTATAGAGCGCAACGAGGCTCATATGCTTATTGAGGAGTGTATGATTGCTGCTAATGTTTGCGCTGCTAAATTTGTAGAAGAAAATGAGGGAGAAACTCTTTTTCGAGTTCACGATAAACCAAGTGATGAAAAAGTTGCCGAGTTTAAGAGTTTCATTACCCCGCTAGGTTACTCTTTGGGTAGTAAGTCGCCTGTTACTAGTAAGGATTATGCCAAACTTGCTAATGATGTAAAGGGTAATCCAAGTGAAGATGTAGTGTATTTAATGATGCTCAGATCCATGTCTTTAGCACAATACTCTCCAACTAATATCGGTCACTTTGGCCTCGCATTAGGTGATTATGCACACTTCACCTCCCCGATACGCCGTTATGCAGATTTGCAATTACACCGTGAAATTAAATATTTACTTGGTTTAAGTAAAGCCCAGCCCCCTACTACCATGAAAAAGTTTGGGGCATATGCTTATCATAAAGAAGAGCTTGAATATATTGCAGATATGGCAAATGAAGGGGAACGCAGAGCTAATACGGTAACTAGAGAAGTTGATGCAGTTCTAAAAGCCAAGTTTATGGAAAGATATATAAACAAAGTTTTAAAAGGACGAATTATCAATGTGATAAGTCATGGCTTATTTGTCTCAATTGATCAATTTGGGGTAATAGGTTTTGTGTATGTTGGTTCTTTAGGTGGCGATTACTTTGTTTTTAGCAATAATGCTTTAGTTGGGGAATATAGTGGGCTAACTTATCGCATAGGTGCTGAGGTTTATGTAAAGGTAGTAGATATTGATCCAATTGAAAGTAAAGTAAATCTTGCAATAGTTAATACTGATAATGCTGAAGATAAAGTAGAAACTATGAATAAATATATCGCAACCGGTAGTAAAAAGATAACCAATCTTGAAGCTAATACCAGAGTGCGAGAATTTTTAGATAAAGTTCATGAAAGTGAACAGCAAAGTTCAAAGGATCTTATCTTTACCTCACGCAATAAGATTATCAATGAGGCTAGAATTGGTAAGGAAAGGCGCTATAGTGAACCTAAGAAAAAGAAATTAAAGAAAAAAGTAAAGGGAAAAGCAAAATAAAACAAGAATAACAAATAAACTTAATCCTAGATTCTTAGCAATCTAGGATTTTTATATGACTAAAAGAAAAAAGTAAGCAAATAAGGAATTTTGCAAGCATAATTAACTTATCTTTGCTAAGATATTGAGTTTAAAAAGATAATAAAAGGTGAATAAATGTCAGCTAAAAACGATTATGTATACGGTATTCATTCTATAAGATCTGCTATAGAGGTTGAACCTGAACGAGTAATTGAAGTTTATGTTTTAAAAGGGCGTGAAGATAGTAAGTTTAATGCTTTAGTTAAAGAGATTATGGAACTAGGCATTAGAGTAAATGAAGTTTCAAGAAAAGCTTTAGACGAAAAAGTATTTGGTGGAGTGCACCAAGGAATAGTAGCGAAATTAAAATCTGCCAAAGTTAAGGGGGATAATGAGCTTAATGAGTTTTTAGATACAATAAAGGAGCCATTTTTACTTATTTTAGATAATGTTACCGATCCTCATAATTTTGGGGCTTGTTTACGTAGTGCCGATGGGGCAGGGGTAAATGCGGTAATAATGCCTCGAGATAAGAGTGCTGCTCTAACTGCGGTTGCTAAGAAAGTAGCATGTGGCGCAGGTGAAACAGTACCGGTTTTTTATGTAACAAATCTCGCTCGTGCCATGAAAGAGCTAAAGGATAGAGATATTAGAATCATTGGTACTGCTGGTGAAACAGAGAAAAATATCTATGATACCGATTTAAGCGGTCCATTAGCTATGGTAATGGGGGCTGAGGATGTAGGTATGAGAAGATTAACTCGTGAAAACTGCGATGAATTAGTAAAAATTCCGATGCTTGGTAAGGTTTCAAGTTTAAATGTATCAGTAGCTACTGGTGTTTGTCTTTTTGAGGCACTAAGACAACGCTTAGCGCAGATGTAAGAAGAAGTATTTATTAAGATTGTATGAAATCTGTTTAAAAAATATCTTGCAATATTAAAAATAGATCACTATAATGCGCGCAGCCAGTCCGTTAAGTAGAGATCCTTGCCTTTAAGAGTTGTGACTGGGACTTAAAAAGGCTTATATCCGTAAGGACATTTGACAATGCGTCATTATGAAATTGTATTTATGGTTCACCCAGACCAGAGCGAACAAGTTCCTGGCATGGTAGAACGTTATAAGGGCATTATTGAAAAAGATGGTGGTAAGATTCATCGTTTAGAAGACTGGGGTCGCCGTCAGTTAGCTTATCAGATCGACAAGCTTCATAAGGCACACTACGTATTAATGAACGTAGAAGCTGAACAGAGCACCATCGATGAAATCGAAAACTTATTCCGTTACAACGATGCAGTAATTCGTAGCTTAATCATTCGTGTTAAGGAAGCAATCACTGAACCTTCACCAATGATGATGGCAAAGCGTGATGATCGTCGTAATCAAGAAGAAAATCTTGAAGAAGTAGAAGAAGTAGTTGAAGAAGAAGTAGAAGTTGAAGCTGCTCCAGAAGCAACTGAAGAAGTTCAGGCTCAACAGGAATAAGGATTAGCAAATGGCTCATTATTTTCGTCGTCGTAAGTTCTGCCGTTTTACAGCAGAAGGTGTAACCGAAATCGATTACAAAGACACCGCAACCTTAAAGAACTACATCACTGAATCTGGTAAGATTGTACCAAGCCGTATTACTGGTACTCGTGCTAAATATCAGCGTCAGTTAGCTGTAGCTATTAAGCGTGCACGTTACTTGGCTTTATTACCTTACACTGATTTACACAGCAAGTAAGAGTAGGCCTAACTCATTTTTTTAATTGATAAATTAGAGGAAAGGTAATGGAAATTATTCTCCTAGATAAAATTGCTCACTTAGGTAGTTTAGGTGACAAGGTTAAGGTAAAGAGCGGTTATGCTCGTAACTACCTTATTCCTAAGAAAAAGGCTGTTATGGCTACTAAGCAGAACTTAGAAAAGTTTGAAGCTATGCGTGCTGAACTTGAAAAGAAGATTGCTGCTGAGTTAGCTGAAGCACAGGCTCGTTGTGCTAAGATTGATGAATTAGGTTCAATTGAAATCGCTGCTAAAGCAGGTGATGAAGGTAAACTTTTTGGTTCAATTGGTACTCGCGATATTGCTGATGCTTTAACTGCACAGGGTATTGAAGTTCATAAGAGTGAACTTCGCTTATCTAACGGTGTATTACGTGTTATTGGTGATTATGATATCGCTATTTCGTTACACCCAGATGTTAAGACATCAATTAAGGTTACTATCGTACCTGAAAAGTAAAAAGTTAAAATTAATATTGTTTTAAGATTCTTAGGTTCCTTTATATCTAAGATATTAAAACCATGAAAGAACATCCCGGTTAAAGCTCCTTCTTTAATCGGGTGTTTTATTTTTGGAAAAAAACAATTAGCCTCACCAGTATCTATCTGGAAAACCTTAAATGTATAAGACTATTTTTCATAATCTTCTAATAGTACATAAAACCTATAATCACAAACGATAGCTATAGAGAATCAATAACCAAAATATCAATCTTATTTTTAATACTATATTTTTTAATTTTATAAAGACATTAAAGAAAAAATACAAAATCAAAAATTTATAAAATTTTTAAAAAATACTTTAAGGTAAAATTATCAAGAAGAAGGTTGTTTAAAATACAAGCAAGAAAGGTGTTTTTAGTACAAAAAACGAACAAAAC
>CALXYT010000020.1 GCA_944393045.1 uncultured Succinivibrionaceae bacterium
TGGGGCATCAACTCTTAGAGGAGAATTTGTAAGACCTACAAAAGTAGGCTAGATTTGTTGATACTAGAAACCCCCGCTTTTATGCGTGGGGAGTATGTCATTTTATTTATACTCCTGTTCTTTGTTGTTCTTTCATTTTCTTTTTGGGGGCTTGGTCTTTGGGTATCTTTTTGCTGTTTCTTTGCTAGTTTTGCTCTGAAGGTTAAACCCCCTCCTAAAAAGTAGTACTTTTCTGCAAGTTTATCATATGTATCTGTAGCTATTTTTTTAATGAATTTAGGTATCCTATGCGAGTGATTTGCAGAAGGATATTTATATGCTTAAGAATATTAGGTCGCTTAGTTCTCTTTACCCGGTTATAGCTTATAGTAAAGATGATAGTTTGTTTTTTATTGCTGACAGAAAAAAATCCTCCTTAGGTTTTGGGTTTGTATTAGAGCCTTTAGGAGGTGGTGATGCTTCAATTGCTGACAGACTTGAGGTATTACTTAATCAGGATTTCCCCAGAAACACTGTTATTCAGTTTTCCTTGGTGGCATCGCAGGCTATTGATGAACTCCTTTACGAGAATGAGGCTGTGGCGTTAGCTAATGATAAAGATAGCCTGCTGCGTAATATTATCTTAAATAAAAATAAGTACTTTAAAGAAGCAAGTGTTAATGCTTTACCACATTTGCCTAATGTAGTGCGCAATTATGAGGTGATAATTAGTATCACCTTACCATGTGCAAGTTTGAAAGTTGCTGAGCATGAGATTGAACATGCTAAAAGTTTATCCCAAATGTCCTATGAGGTTTTAAAAACTGCTGGATTTTTAGTAAAAAACCTTAATAACGAGGCTTTTATTAAAAAGTTATCACCTTTTTTTAATTCATCTCCTCTTGCTCCCTGGCGAAATGATGCAGTTAAAATTGATGATGATAAGCCTATTGCCGATCAGATTTTTGATTATGACAGTTCGATGAAGGTTTACGATAATCATTTAACTTTAGGTGATTATTATGTAAATACTTATTCCTTTAAACGCTTACCTGATCATGTGTTCTTTGGCCAGGCAATGCGTTATAGTGCCGATATCTTAACAGGGGCAAGAGGTATTCATGTGCCATTTATGCTTACAGCCACAGTCTTTTATCCTGATAGTGCCAATTTAAAAACAAAAATAGCCACCAAAAGACAGTGGGTTATCAATCAGGCATATGGACCACTCGTGAAGTTTTTACCCAAACTTGGCGTACGTAAACATGGCTTTGATTTGTTGTATGAACAAATTGAAAATGGACAGAGACCGTTAAAATTAAATCTTACATTAATTACTTTTGCGCAAAATGAAGAACAAGCCCAGAAAGTCTCAAGTGCTGTTAGAACATACTATAAAGAAAATAGTTTTGAGATTATGGCAGATAGATATTTTGTGCTACCAATATTCTTAAATTCGCTGCCTTTTGGGTGTGATTTTACAGCTATAAACACTCTTATGCGCTTTAAGACTCTAACACCTAAGCACATTATTCCCTTATTACCAATTTTTGCGGATGGTAAAGGGACATCAAGCAGCGTCTTAAATTTAGTATCTCGTAGTGGCCAGTTAATGGGAACATCTATTTACGATAGTCCCACAAACTATAACCTTTGTATTGCAGCGCAGTCAGGCTCTGGTAAAAGCTTTTTAGTAAATGAAATCATTGTAAGCTTCTTAGCTCGAGGTGCTACCTGCTATGTAATCGATATTGGGCGTTCCTACCAGAAATTATGCAATTTTCTGGGCGGCACATTTTTATCATTTGGGATGAACTCAGATATTTCCTTAAATCCATTTTACTGCATTGGTGATTATAACGAAGAAAACGATATGCTTGCAGGTCTGATTGGCTCGATGATAGCTCCCACTCAAAAGTTAAGTGATTTTCAGGTGGCGGAATTAAAACGTATTCTTAGTGACCTTTACTCAAGACACCAGAAAGACACTACCTTAGATATGCTGGCAGATACTTTAAAGAGCAGTAATGATGTACGTATTAAGGATATGGGAACGCAGCTTTATGCCTTTACCAGTAAAGGTGAGTACGGAAAGTTTTTCTCCGGAAAAAACAGTCTTGCCTTTAATGATAATTTCACTGTGCTTGAGCTTGAGGAGTTAAAGGGTAGAAGGCAATTACAGCAGGTGGTCTTATTACAGCTAATCTATCAGATTCAGCAAAAGATGTATTTAGCCAATAAACATCAAAAAACCAATACCCCAAAAATCATCATTATCGATGAGGCGTGGGATTTACTTCGTGATGGTGATGTTGCCAGATTCATTGAAACAGGTTATCGCCGTTTCAGAAAATATGGCGGAGCTGCGGTAATAGTAACGCAATCAATAAACGACCTTTATTCCTCCGATGTAGGATGCGCCATTGCAGAAAACAGTGCCAATATGTATTTACTTGGGCAAAAAGCTGAAACCATTGCCTCATTAAAAAAACATAATCGCCTTCCTTTATCTGATGGGGAATATGAACTGTTAAAATCAGTGCATACAGTATCGGGCGTATATTCTGAAATCTTCTTAATTACTCCTAACGGTCATAGCATTGGGCGTTTGGTAGTAGATAGGTTTAGAAGTTTACTTTATACCACCAAACCAAATGAAATAGCCAGGATTGATGGTTTACTTGCCAAGAACTTGTCACTTACCGAGGCAATCAATGAAATCATTAAGGAAGAGATAGCTTGTGAGGGAGCTGGGAATGGATGTTAATAAGGGAAGGTTAATGTAATGAAGATCTTAAAAATCTGCATGGTTGTGATTTTTATTCTTTTTGGGGGAGTAACGACTTTTTTAAATGTTTATGGCATTAAACTTGGGGTTGATTTCCAAAATAAGGCGTGTATCGGACGAGTATTTTTTTATCAGGAGAAGGTTTTAAAAAATGGGGTATTAAAAGTTCATAATCCTTTAAAAGAGGGGGATTTCAGAGTGGGAAATCTTTATGCCTTTAAGTTACTTAATGATATTGGGTTTTATAAAAAAGGGGATGTTTTATTGAAAAGAGTAATTGCTGATTTTGCGTCTGATAAGGTTAAGGTTACTAAAGATAGCGTTATCGTTACCAGTAAAAAGACTGGGATTACAAATATCTACCCGGTTAAGTTGCCAAGTAAGTACCAAAAGAAATATGAAGCGGAATATGAACTAAAAACAGGGGAGGTATTTATTATTGGTGATAAAGATGATTCCTATGATTCAAGGTTTCTAGGGCCTGTAAGCATAGCAGATGCTCATATCTATAAGGTGCTGTTATAGGAGATTTTAGGGATTATTTATTGAAAGTATGGACCTTTTTAGAGTTTTAGTTATTCTTTTTTCAGTTGCTTGTATTTTAGAAAATTAGGTATGTATCTTTTCTGCAGAAATTTAAAATCCCCCTTAAAATTTGTAGATATAATAATTAGAGTTACTTTTTTTACGCTAATTGTTGGTAGTATGGGAGGAAGCTTGGCTCTGGCTGGGGATGCAGAAAGAGTGGGGTATGCCGAGAATTATGAGAAGAGCCTTCTTTTTAAACAGGATGGGGATTCCTTGGTGTATTCGCTTTATGTTTATGATGATTTGCCCAATAGTATGAGTAGCGCGGTTTGGGAAAGGGTAAGGATGGTTTATTTTTTTACCTATCCTAAAAGGGAGAACATTGCTAACCTTTTAGCCAAAAAAATCCCTTTTAGCATAAATTTTTCAGAGTTTAAGGAAGTGTCATACCTGCCTGCCATATATAACCATAAAAACGCCCTTTTTATGAAAGTCCCAAATGATTATGGCTTAACGTTAAGTGTCAGTAATTTTAAGTTCAACGGCACCTTTAATCAAAGTATGCAGGATTCATTGTTAAATTCCTTACTTAAAACTTATCAGAGTAAAGATGCCATTAGAAGTAATCTTTTAGGGAAGCTTGATGCTTTACGCAAAAGAGTCTTAACAGGCAAATGTAGTGCTTGCATAAATACCAGGGAACAAAAGTAATGAGAAGCAGCAGACTTTTGTGATTTTTTTCTTTTAAGTTTTTAAGATTTTTTAGAAAAGAGAAATGCTTATGTGGTGCTATTTTTTGGGTAGAGCTGAATCTTCTCAGAAGTTTTTGATTTTGGTTTGTGGAGTGCTTGTTTTTTGGGGAAGTTCTTTCCTCTCGGTAGCCTTTGGTGATTCCCAAAATTACACAACAGCTTATGAGTGTCCCAAGGCTGATATTTTTAAAAACATTTTAACTGATATTCCTTTTAATGCTGTAATGCCTATTACTATTGGTGGTGCGCAGGTGGGAGGAATGTTAAATAGGGTACCAGAGTCTGCCTCAAGTGATTTTTTATGTGCCTGTACTGATAATTTTGGGGTAAGTGATTATGGGCTTGTATTAGGTATGTGGGAGGTTGCCTATTTAATTGAACTTGTAAGAGAACCTAATTGTTCGCCTGTTTTAGGGATAACTTTGCCTTTTGGGAGTTCAAATATCGGCAGCGCTGGTACAGGGAGCGCAGATGCAAGTGATATAGCCTTTTATCATGCGCATTTATACAGTTTTCCGTTATTTACCATGCTTAATCTTTTCAGTGATTTAAGCTGTGGTAAGAGTGATTATATGGACTTGGATTTACTTTATGCATCAGAACTTGATCCAGGCTGGAATGATGAACTCATTGCCCTTACGCAAACACCTGAATTACCTCTTTTAGCTAATAAAGAAATGGTTACCTCTTGCTCTCGAGATGCTCTATTAAGCTTTAATGAAGGAAAGACTTTTGATGAACTTTTTTATTGCGCAGGGGCCTGGGGATTTTTGTATCCTTTAACTGGATATACCTCAGGGATTGGAAGTATCGCTGAAAATACTTCCTTACTGGCAGTCAGACTCTTGGCACTTCTTCATAAAAGGGGACTGTTAAAAAATACTGTTGGTAATAATGCCTTATGCGATAACGATTATTACAGTACCCTTACAAAAAGCATGTACCGCTTCAGTATGCTTTATCCGACTCCTGAAAGAGGAGATAACCATGCCTTGGGAGAGCCTGGGGTAAATTGGCAAGCGGATATGAGAGTACCTCCTGGCAATCAGAGCGTAATTTATGTTGTTTGGAGATATCGTAATTGCTGCCTGAGGGGATAGGTTTCAGGAAGGATTCAGGTAAAGCTAAAAAGACTTTTAGGAGAAAAAGGGAGTTTTATATTTGGGGGTTTCCTGTTGCTTTAAGTATTGCATAAAGGAGAGCTTTAAAGAAAACTTTATCCTTTAAATAAATCTGTAAATCATTATAAAAACTTAAAAGTATCGTTTTCTGCAATATTATCATATGAACCCCTACGTACATTTTTACCTGATTTTATTAAGATGGGCTATCCATTTTGCAATAGGAGAAAAATGTGGGCAGTTTGAGAAAAAGCAGGATTTCAGTTCTTTTTTACAGTTATTTATCTTTAGCTGTTTTTTTAGCATTAACCTTAAGCGCGAAAGTTTATGCATCTGATAATGCTTATGAAAAAGCATTATCAGATGTCAATGTTAATAACACTAACCAATACTCAGGCTATTGGGAATTTGGGGAGAGTTTGCAGAAAAACTTACGCTCTTCCTTAAAAGCTCCTCAAGACTTAAACCTTGAGGAATTTGCCAGGTATAATAAGGATTTAGCTGAAGAAATCGATAAGTTAAATAAGCTTGTAAGTGAGAAAAACCTGCCTGCTGTTAGTGAGCCGGAACTGGGGGCTAATTCCGATTCTGAGGCTGTTTCAGGTGAGGTGGTTGTTACTTCTAATGCTACTGACAATACTCCTTCTGGTAGCAGCACATTCTCAAATAATGATACCGGCCCCTCTTTAGCCTTATCGGTAATTGATGATTTAGAAAAAATAAAGTATCCCAATCTGTTCCCTGAAAACTCTCTTTATTTGGGGTTTTTAGAAGGTTGTGGCGTTGGTGAAGGAAGTTCTGCTGGTTTTGGAGGGGACTCCGGTAAGCCTTATGATTATATAAGGTGTGACAGTGAGGCTGATGAGGAAGAAGCTACTTCATGTCTTATAACTCATCATTACAGTTCTGCGCTTTTAAGTGTTAGAAGTTCTAACAGCCATTCAGTAAAAACTTGTCCTGATGAAAATTGTTTAATGGTTTATTTAGGTGATGCTACTGATAATTCCTTAAAGGGTAATTGCAGTATTTTTGAGGAGAATCTGGAGCTAAGCATTGATGATTTAAGTAAAGTTAGCGCCATTGTGGTGGAAAACGTTTATTACGATGATTATTACCGTTTATTTGTAAGTGTAAACGGCAGTGAAGATGAAATGTTACTTTCCCTTCCTAATGGGTTATTTCCACCTTTAACGGATGGTAAATGTGAATTGGCAAAATCTAATAGCACAAATCTCCGTAAAGACATCCTTGCAACTATTCGGAAACTTCATGCTGAAAATCCTGATGCGGTACATAAAGGGGGTGGAAACGAGGACAGGTATGGCGACAGCTCTAACAGGGCCAGAATTAAATTAACCCAAAATGTCTCTGTTACAGGGGCAGGTGAAGGATATGCCTTAGTTAAGATCTATTTTAAGGATAAGTTCAAGTACGATAATTACTTTAACCTGGAATGTTTAAAATCCTTTAAAGATGCAGGTGCTGATATTCAGGGAAAATGCTTAGATATGCCAAAACTTAATGATGATGGCTGTTATGAGGATGGGATTTTGTTATGCCCCAATGATTTTACTGAGCCTTTGGTATTTTCAGAAAGTAATGCCCCTTTTATGCCGCTATGTCGCAGTATGTTATTTACGGTATCTTCTGGATCGGGGGATGGTGGTAGTTCCTGCTCTGCTTTAAGTTCCTATGCCTATTGCATTGAGGATAGGGAGAATTCGGGAGGGTATTATTGTTATAAGGATAAGCCTTGTTTTAAGGTGGATAATCTTTCATGCAGTAAAACAATAAGCATAACTCCCAGGGAATATGAAAGGGAGGTAAGTAAAAATTATGAGTGTGAAATAAGCATAAGTGACAATGGGGAGGTTTATGATTCCTGTCTTGAGTTTCAGAAAAGAGGATGTGCACTTACTGAAGAGGAGTGCCTGGATGATGTGTGTGGATTAAAGACTCGTACTTATTCCTGCCCTAAAACTACCTCTTACGCTAAACTTGTGCGCACTGATAATTTAAGTTGCCCATTATCATGCCTTGGGACAAGTTGCGCAAATGCAGTTAAAGAAGAAGAGGCTGATATAACAGAAGCTTTTACCTATCTGGAAGCACTGAATTATCTGCAGGATGACATAACATGTGGTGATAACGATATTTTAGTGAAAGAAGATTGCCGCATTTTTAAAGGTACTCCTTCAACATGCCGTATGGGGTATTTTGGAAAAATGGACTGCTGCACTTCTCCTGCTGATGTGGGACTTTCAGATTATATAAAGCTTACCTCTTACGTTATGAGCTTAAAGTCTGCTCTTACAAAGGTCGAGGTTGAGAATATTGCCTATGGTTCCTGGAGTAATCCTGAACTTTTAAATTCAGGTCAGGGGTTAATATCATCAGGTATTGACTCACTCCTTGGAAGCGCCTCGGAGATTCCAGCTGAAAACTTAACCGCTGCTTATTCGCAGGAGTTAACTGCTAAGGTTGCTAATTATATTGGTGAGTTTTTGGGTGAGGGGATAAAGAATGAGCTTTTCACAGAAACTACTGTAGAAGGTGGGGCAAGCGTAATTGAATTAAATTCCCAGGTTGTATTTTATGCGCAAACTGTTCTTATGGCATATGTTGCTTATAAGGTAATGGATATTGCCTTGGATATGCTAACAGCCTGCCGTGAAAATGAACTTGCTTCTTCCGTAAAACTTGGACTAAATTCCTGTATTTATACTGGTAAAAGGTGCACAAAAAAAGTACTTGGTAAATGCCTGGTTTACCAGAAAGAGTACTGCTGCTATAACTCAACCTTTGCAAGAATTTTTATGAGTGAACTTCAAAGAACAAACCAGATCAGCAATGTTTGTGAAGGAATAAAGGCAGGGGAATTTAATAAGATTGATATGAGTGTTATTGATTTAAGTGAATGGACTACTCTTTTACAGGATGCTCAGATACTTAAAAAACAAGAATACACTATGGAAGGATTAACAGGTAAGGGAAGTGAGCTTAATACCGGCTTTAGAGAAAATGTTAAGGATCGCACCATAAACCGTTTAGATAGCTTAACTAAGGAGCGCTAAGATATATGTGGACGATTTATAGTATTGGCGACAGTTATTTTTTAAGTTCTATCTTAAATGCTGTGGCGATGATTTTTAATAGCCATATTCCAGATGCCTTAGCGGCAATTGGTCTTGTGTTAGGGTTACTCTATCAAAGCTATCGAGGAGTAGTTAACGCTCAAGGCATATCGATGATGCAGTTGTTTGCAGTTTTTATACTCTATTTGCTGCTTTTTGTACCAAAAGCTGATGTAATAGTGCATGATGTTTACACCCAAAATATTCGCAAAGTCGATAATATTCCATTAGGGACTGCAGCTGCCGGGTCTATAATCTCTAATATTGGCTTCAGGATTACAGAGGTTTTTAAAGATGCCTTTGCTATTCCCGAGGCGCAGGATAGAGGATTTGCCTCATCACTGGTAATTCTTGCGAAGATGCGTGAGGATTTAAGTAATATCTTAAAGCTTGGCAGGATAAATAATGTAAATACTGCTGATTTTAAGGAATCCTGGGGAAATTACATTAAAGAGTGCACCTTGATAGGTGTAGATTTAGGCATCCTAAAAATTGAGGATATCTATAATGGTGGTAATATCCTTGAGGCTCTTCGTTTCAATTCAGAAATTTATGGCACAGCTATAAGTACGCAGGGAAGTTTTTCCAATCAAACGTGCTCTAAAGCTTATCAGGATTTGGTTGCTTATACCAGAGGAGAGTTTGCCGGTAGTTTAACTCAGGTTTTAAGTAAAGATGCTGATATCAGCTCTTATTTAAAAAATGATTCTTTATATGGAGCAGATATCAATGGAGCCCTTGAGACTTTAGGCTTAAGTAGCATCAGTGCCCAGGACTATATGCTTGCTACCATTTTACTGCCGATTTTTGAGGAAAGCTCCAAAGATAAATATACCCAGGAGCATGCCGTAAATGCAGCTGTTATGCTTGATGATGCGATAAATGCTCGTAATGTGCAGTGGAGTACGGAGCAGAGTATGTTTTTCTCAATTATTAGACCTGTGCTTACGTTTTTTGAGGGACTGGTTTTTGCGCTTACTCCCATTATGGCATTTGTTGCGGTCTTAGGGGCAGCTGGCACAGTAATGCTTGGCAAATATTTAATGATTCTGATTTGGATAGAACTATGGCAGCCATTACTTGCAATTATTAACCTTTATTTGGTGGTGGCGACAAAGGGAAATATTGCGCTTACAAATTTTGAGGAAGGGAGCTTTTTAGGGATAATAGCCACCCAAAAAATAATTGCCCAGTATTTAGGTATTGGCGGGATGCTTAGTGCTGGAGTTCCTGCATTAAGTTTAATGATTCTTTATGCAGGAGTAGTGTCAGCCTCAGGTTTTACCAGCAGAATGAGTGGACAGGATCATATTAAAGAAGGCGTTATGAGTCCAGGCATTATGACTGAGGGAAGTGTTGTTAGCAGGGAGTCGGCATTTAATATCTCAAACTTAGGTGGTATTCATAAAGAAGGAGGGGCTGGTTTTATACCTGAATTATCACTTAATTCAAGTTTTAATAAAGCTTTATCAGCCGCTAAAGGGAATGTGTTATCTAAAGAAAGTGCTTTTAGTAAGTCCCTTGCCAATATCCAAAGTGAAACGCTTGCTAATAACTTATCTAATACTACTCTTGAGCAAATCGGCTCTAGAATTGGTAGTTCCTCCTCTTTATCAAGTTCCTTGGTTAATAGCCAGACTAAGGATATAGCATCAAGATTAGGACTTGCAAGTTCTGAGCAAAACGCTTTACGTGGAGCGGTAAATTCGGTGTTAAGTGGAGCAAATGTACCTTTAAGTCAATTAGCATCACTTGCACTAAGTAATTCAAGCACCAGATCGCAGAGTATGAATGTAAGTAAGCTTAATGGGGAACTTGAAAACCTAAGTAAAAACTCAGGGCTTATGAGTCAATATCAGCGCCTATTATCGGCAGATATTTCAAATGGGGTGGCAAGCAGTATTAGCTCATCCTTAAGTGAAGGACAAACTCAGAGCCTTGCGCATTCTGCTCGCGAGGCAGAGTCTGCAAGAGAGGAATTGAGCTTTGTGGAAAATGCCTCAAGTAAACTTGCTTCCACACAAAACATCAATGGTCTTACTATCACTAATGCCTTAGCCTCAAATGAAAAGCTTATGGATAGCTTAAGTAATTATGGACTTATTAGGGAAGATATTTCTCAAAGAGCGCAGGAGTTAATGCCGCTAATGCGTTCTATATTACCTAATAGCAAACAGGCATATGCTGCCGGTATGCTTACTGCCATGCAGGAAAAGGATCCGCAAAGTGCTCTAAAGTATATGTTAAGTGCAGCAGGTTTAGGTAATAGTGATATTGGCAGCTTTAGTGGTAAGTTTAGTGAAGGAGTAAATAGCAGCCATAATCATAATATAGGATTTGGGGGCTTTAAAGACAAAGATATGGTTTTTGCTAGTGGCGGGGAAGATTTGCGTACACCTCAAAGCTCTCTTGATGGATCTCTTTCTAATGGAGATTTATTGTTTGGTAATTTTAATGATAACAGATCGGTTATAAATGATGCCTATAACAGCACTTACCATAAAGCTAAAAGTTATGAGGAGGTTTTAAAAGAGCCTTTAGGAAGTGAGACTATGTTTGGAGGAAATGGTGAGAGAGTAAGTAAATCTTATGATGATGCCTATAATTTGGGGATAAGTAGTGGCTTAACTGGTGCGCAAAGCAGGGTGTATGCAAGTTTATCAGAAGGCAATGAGGCATCGAAGGAGGATTTGGAGCGTGTTTATCAGGAATCAGGTGATAAAGAGGTTTTTAATGGCATCATTGAGCGCTTAAATTATAGTGCAAGACATAATGACTCTTCAGCCTTAGCACCTGTTGCTAATTTTAATAAAGCTAAAGAGTAAGGAGTTGATGTGTGATGCGGATGTGGGAGCTTTACCTTATTAATCAATGTTTTTCATTAAGTTAAGCTTTATAAACTGTAATTTATAAACTTAAATTTATGGAATAATCAAACCTGAAGAACATATTCAGGTTTGATTTTCTGTATTTTTAGGGTAAGTAAAAAAATGTGTGCTAATATCAGGGCGCTAATAAAGCAGTATGTAAGTTTTTTGTCAGTTAATCTGCTAATTGGCTAATTAACTAATTAGTAAACTGGTACGCTTATGATTATTTTTTTGCATTCTTAATCTTTGGGGAAAGTGCAATGAGCGAAGAGCTTAATAAACGGAAGGAAAGCGGGAGTGAAAACTGGAATTTAAATATAAGGAACAGGAACCGAAGTTTGCCTGAAAGTGCTGCTGAGAGTGCTGCTGAAAGTGCAGATACCGAGCCTGCTGGAGCTGCTTCTTATGGTTGTAAGAATGGTAGTAAACTCTCATTTCTTTTCTATATGCGTAGAGCTGTTTATGCTATGTGCTGGCTTGGGTTGGTTTTATATTTTTCTTTTAATATCGCGGCCTATATCGAAAATCCTCAAGGGTTTGCGGATTTTTCATTTGGTTTTGGGGAAAGAAACAGTAATTCTAATAATTCATCAGGCTATATAAGTAATGGTATTGAAACAAGAATTGAAACGCAGGGAAAAACTCCAGCTGAAAAATATATCGAAAATTACACTTCAAATTTAATAAAGTGTCATGATAATGATTTTTTAGCCTGTAGCAATGTCGGGGCATATCATTTAATGAATGCAGATTTTTTCAGGGCGTATCCATATTTTATAAAAGGATGTAAAGGAGGCAATGGCCTGTCCTGCTATATGGTAGGAGCTTTTTATGAAGAGGACCTCTTTATTAAAAACTATGCCAGTAAAGTAAATCTTAAACATCAGATTCCTTCTGAAATCCCAAAAACCAATGATGTAAATCTCAATGGGCAAATAGCCTTTAAGTATTATAAGCTCGGCTGTTCTTACATGGACGATTTAGCCTGCTATAACTTAGGTAAAGCTTATAGTAAAGGGGATATAGCTAAACAAGATTATGATAAGGCATTCTACGCTTATGAAAAGGCTTGTGATTTAGCTAATATGAAAAGTTGCGCAAGATTAAGTAATATGTATCTTTTAGGAAGGGGAACAGATATAGACCTTATGAAAGGCTATTTCTTATCTGAGTACGCCAATCAGAATTCAGAATCTTATGATAGATATACTATTTCGTTTTATATATTGATAATAAAGTGGCTCCTTATTATTTTTATTGTTTATTATGTTCTTCTTTACTTTAAAAAAAATTGATGATTATTTATCAATAATTAAAGTATGGTAGAACAAAGAACAAGCAAAAAAATGTATTAAAAATAAGCAACCTGCAAAAACTTATAAGTTACTTAGCATTTTAAGAGTAAGTTTTTTTAGTAATCTTGCCCCGATAAAAGTTAATAGGGATAATAAAAACAAAACATAATAAACAATAACTTTTAAGCTTTTACGACAAATCTCAACAATTATAAAAATTAGGAAGATGTGTATGGGATCAAAACAAAATATTGCCAAAAGAATACAGCAGAAAAAAGCTAAACAGAGTCAGGCACGAGCAAGAGCAAAAAAAGAACAGATCCGTAAGCAGCAGATATCAAGCACTAAAAAGACTGAATTACTTAAAAAATTAGCCTCACAGATTAAATACAGTCCACTTGCTTTATATGCCCCATACCATGCTTTTGTGACTCATGATTGTATTGACGGTGTGGTTGCCATATATGAATCAGGGCAGGTGCCTCAGGAATTTGAAGGATTTACCTACACTCAGCGAGTTATTGCAGAAAGTGATAAAAACGTTTATATCGATTTTGATTTAAAAACTAATAATTACGTTATTGGTTATGATAAAGACGACGCTTCTGTAAACTCTATGATGCTTGCAGTAGCAAGATGCGCTGTATATAAACTGATGAGATTTAAGCAGTTTATTACAGAGTGCTGTCATAAACAAAATATTGATCCGGAACTTTTTCATAATTCCTTTTATGATGTATCACCAATAAATCCTGATTACCGTTTTGTGGGAACTGATGATGTAAAGTATTTTACTTATCCTGATTCTCTTAAAACGCAGTATCGTTATCGAGACTTCAGGACTCTTATTCCTGAGTTTTTAATATGGCTTAAAACAAAGTTTCATGTTAATTATAAAGATATAAAAAATAATGATACGGTAAATATTGTTGATGACCAGTACACCATAAAAATCAACCAGGTTGATGATTGCTATCAGTTAAACCATGCTGTTGATTTTACAAAAAAAGAGATTCTCTTTACTGCTCCAACTGATGTATTACCAGGGGAATTATTTGAAGGTTTATACGATGCGGTAGCAAATATTTACCCAAAAGCAGCTATTGATTATTTAAATGAAGAGATATCAATTTTACTTTCAAACTTTAGTGATATCTTCGAAAAAACAATCAAAGCCAATAATAACTCCAATATCAGAGTAAATTTACGCCTGGTGCAAAGGTTCAGCAGCGATTTATACTTTGTGCCAGTTAAATTTGATGTGGAAAATACTTCTATTGATATAAGTTATCATGCTATAAACCTCCCAAAGAACGTATTGCTGCGTTTTGTGAAACAAGCAATTTATTTTGCCGGGTTTAAGCTTGATCCGGTAGATACATTATATTTACTTGATGAAGAAATCGGTGATTATATTGAGTTTTTACAAGAGGCAACGGAAAATCATGAAAGTAAGGAAGTTAAAAACTTCTATTATGACCAAATCTACAATGCGGCTGAAATGATTTACTACCTGCATATCTTAGGAGTAATTGACTTTAAGATTGAAGAACTGGTCTTTTTCCCAAATATCATTAAAGCTCTATATATTCCTTCAGTAGATGGTCTGTTAAATATCGACTTATCAACTTACAATGATAACCTTAGTAATGAAGATATTAGAAGCAAAGAAACATCTTTAATAAAGAGATTTGCTTCCACTTCCAGGGCATACAAAGAGAATTTAGAAGTAACAGGTGATGAGGAACATTTAAATAATAGCGATGTTCAGAAGGTAAGTATTAGTAACATGAACGGAGAAGATACTGGTATTGATTCAGATAATGATGCTTATATTGATGATTTAGACTTTGAGAACTTGGAGGATATGCAAAAAGTCTTAAATTTAAGAAATTGTAAAATAAGTTAACAAAATATTTATAAAGAGTAAGATTTTGAGAAAGAAATCATATAACTAACTATTCTTTTTTATGTTTGATCATAAGAATTCAAGGTAAAACAAGGATTTCTTAGAGAAAAAGGATAAAAAGTGAGATATTTACTGAAAAAATCGTGATTTTTGTAATATAAAATGTGACGCAGTTAAAAGTTTTATTTTATTTTAAAATCGTTCTTTGTTAAACGGTTGTTTATTATTTGATGCTTTGCTAAACTCTCGGCAAAACGATTTTATTTAATTTTAAGATCTTGAAAAATAATAACTTTTACAAATAGGTACAGTTTATTATTGCAGGGGTATTTTTTTAAATACGCCTTGCCTAGTTTTATACAAATTACAGTATAAAAGACTTCAAAAGATATTTTAAAGGTAATATGAGGGTTATAAGTTTAGTTTTTTCAGCTAAATTTATCATGTTATTTTTTTGAGGAAGATCTTAAAAAAATATAGCAAGAATAAGTGTGATACAAGAAGATTGACAACAATAGCATAAATATTTGTAAAGATTATGTTGTTAGCATTATGTTGTTTTAAAGTGATTAGGTACGATAAGCATGAAGAATAAATATTTGGCAAGTTTATGTTTCGCTGCTTCATTAGTATTCCTTCCGGGATGTTCCGATTATACTTATGAAGATGGGGAAAATGCTTTCTACGAACAAGACTTTCAAAAAGCAAAAGACATTTGGAAGGAAGTAGCAGAAAAACAACAGAATGATAAAGCTATGTATGCCCTGGCTAATCTCTATAAAGAAAATCCCGCATTTATGTCATATGAGGAATCTTTAAGCTGGCTTATGCAGGCTGCTGATGCCGGACGTCCCGATGCGCAGTATGAATTTGGCAAGTTCTTAGATTCCCAGAATAGATTTGCTGAGGCTTACAAGTATATTGAGCAGGCGGCTATATGGAATGAAGAACGTGCCAAGGCTTATATGGACAAATACGGTCCAATTAAACAAGTTCGCTTAGAAGCTGAACTTGGTGAACCAAAAGCCATGTATGAATATGCTAAATGGCTTCTGGCTCAGCGATCTGATAAGCTCTCAGCAGAAGATAACGATAAGATTTTAGATGAGGCCCGTTCCTGGGCATTAAAATCAGCAAGAGCAGGTGATCATCAAGGTCAAGGTGTATTTGGTAAGATTCTTTATCTTAAAAGAGCTTATGCCACCGCTGCAATTTGGCTTGAAAAAGCGGCTAATGCTGAAGATCCGACAGGTCTGTATTATTTAGCTCTTCTTTATCTGGAAGGTAATGGTGTAATTCGTAATGAGGTAAAAGGGGCTAATATGCTCATAAAGGCAGCAGAGCTTAACGAACCTCATTCTCAGCTTAAACTTGCTTTAATGTATTTTGCGGATAAGTTACCTCCTGGAGTTGCTGTTGATCCTAAGAAAGCGTCTGAGTGGATTCAGTCTTCAGCTGATAAAGGGGTAGTAGAAGCACAATACCTTTTAGCAAAATCTTATGAAGATGGTTTAGGCGTAAAACAAAACTTCAAAGAAGCAATGAGACTATACAAACTTGCGGCTGATGCTGGTTTTACGAAAGCAAATGATAAGCTGGCTCGTTTATATGTGTACTTTGGGGATGCTTCTCAGAAGAAAGAAGGTCTGGCAATCCTTGAAAAGTTAGTTGCTGAGCAAAATTCTAACTATGCAAGACTAATTTTAGCAGACATTTATTTAAATGGTATTGCAGTAAATACTGACTATCAGAAAGGTATCGATTATTACAAGCAGGCTGCTGAGTCAAATGACTCTATAGCTCAATATGAACTTGGTGTTATCCTGATGAAAGGTGTAATCACCGAGAAAAATCAGAGAAGTGCAGGTTATTGGCTAGCAAGAGCAGCAACGAATGATGATCCTAATCCTAATGCTCAGATGGCTCTATGTGTACTTTACGATAGAGGGTTAGCAGGATTCAGCAAAGATACCTTAAAATCATCTATGTGGTGTGAAAAAGCTGCAGAACGTGGTGTTACTGATAAAAGATATGCTTTAACACAATTAGGCTTTGCTGGATAAGCACAGTTAGTTTCAGGGAAAAACTGTCAGGGAGGATCTCCGACTTTCTTCCCTGTTCTTTTGAAGGGGGATTTTTTAATCCCTCTTATTTCATTTTTAATGACTGTTTTTTTAATATTTCTTTTTTTATTACCTTTATAGCTTTTTACTGTTATTCTTTTTCTTTCCTGTGAAGAGGCTTCTGCTGATGTTTTTATTTCTCTTGAATTTGAGCATTTTTTAGAGGAAATTTCATGATTAACCATCCTTTAGCGACAGTTAAAAGCTAAACTTTAGGATTTTTATTAAAGTTTTTGCTAAAAAGCTAAGCCAAATCTAGTTTTAAAACATTCCTTTAAAAAATATTTAATAAAAATATCTTCCTGCCGATAACAAGGTATCAGGGAAAGCAAATAAACTTAAAAAGTCTAACAGCAGTAGTTTAGATAGTTTTATAGTAGGAAGGTAAATATCATGGCTCTATTTGTAAATACCAATACATCATCTATCAATGCAAGACGTCAGCTTGCAAACTCTACCAATAAATTAGATACCTCATATGAACGCCTGGCATCAGGTTTACGTATAAATAGTGCAAAAGATGATGCTGCAGGTCTTCAGATTTCCAACCGTTTAACCTCTCAGATTAACGGTTTGGAGCAGGGTAACAGAAATGCCCAGGACGCTATCAGTTATGCGCAGACAGCAGAAGGTGCAATGGATGAAATCACCACTATGCTCCAGAGAATCCGTACCTTATCATTACAATCAGCAAACGGTACTAACAGCGCTGCTGACCGTACAGCTTTGCAGGAAGAAGTTAATCAGCTTTGCAGTGAAATTGACCGTATTTCAACTGATACCACCTGGGGTGGTGAAAAGATTTTAAATGGTCAGAAGACTTATAAAAACGACCTGACAGAAAATACAGGAGCTGCAGCAAAATCATCTAAGGAGATAAGTTTTCAGGTGGGGGCTGATGCTAACCAGACTATTGGTATTAATCTCTGCTCCGATGAAGCTACAGAGGCAGGTTTTGACATGTGTGGCATGGCGAAGGCTTTAGGATTTGATGCAGCGGACGTAACAGCTAATAACAGTGGGACTTTTGTGGCAAACGGTACAAGTGTTGCCTTTGATATTGAATCAGCAGATGCCGCTCAGAATACTTTAGCTAATATCGATAAGTTTATTGCCCTGGTTGACAGTAAGCGTGCAGAACTTGGTGCGGTGCAGAACAGACTTGAATCCACTATTAGAAACCAGTCAAATGTTCATGAAAACGTAAGTGATGCCCGCAGCCGTATTCGTGATACAGACTTTGCTACTGAAACTGCCAATATGACTGAGCAGTCTATTATTCAGCAGGCATCTCAGAGCATCTTAAGTCAGGCTAATCAGCGCCCTCAACTAGCATTAAGCCTTTTAGGGGGTTAATAGCAGGTTTTTAAATAGTCTTACTATAAAACATACTATAAGGTCTCAGTCTGGGACCTTATTTTTTTTTAGTAAAGTTTGCGCTTTTAGGATTGTTGTCTTAAAATCTACGAATATAAATTATTAGGGGATAATCATGGCAAAGTTTGCAAAGTTACTAATGCTGGTCGGCACATGTTTTTTAACGAGCTGTTCATTAACAACAACAGGAACAGTCGGGGATGGTAAAAAGTTCTCAGTATCAGAGCTAGAGTTCCTGGAAGGGACTTATTATAAAGAATTTAATTCTAATGAAAAACTTACTAATAATTATAAAGACCCATTAAGAACAACCCAATGCGTAATGCGTGCTGTCACCAGAGAAGTATCAGGTGCGTTTTCAAGTTTGCGTACTGAATGGAATGTCGATTTACTTAGAAGCTGTAATTTAAATATTTCGCTTATTGGTAATGGAACTTTAGTTGCCAGTAACTGCGTACCAACATTAGTAAGTAATCAGGATGAACTTGCTTACTTAGTAGCTCATGCCTTAGCACATTTATTATTAGAACATGATAATTATCGCATCTCAAATCTTATTGGTGACAAAGCTCAAGAAGAAGGTTTTGATTTAAAGACTTATTTACGTAACAAAGACGGTTATAACGCCTTTACTCGCGCTTTAGGATTGCTTGATGAGGCAGGTAATGTAACTCCTTATACAGATGAAGAAGAATTAGCGGCTGATACAATAGCTTTAAAGATTATGTCAAAGGCAGGATTTAATCCATCAGCATCATTGGTTCTTTGGCAGAACATGAAAAACTCCCCTGCGCTTAGAGCAGAAGGTTACATAAGACTTCACCCGCATTCCGATGAAAAACTTAAGCAATTAAGTGAACAAATACCACTTTTTACCCCGGATTTAACTCGAGCCAGAACCGAGTTTGGTAGAAAGCCAACATGCATGTAGCATATCGCGTTTGGTCATCTCAAGACATCTCTGGCATCGTTAAGGTGCAATATAACTCCCAAAGAGTGTTAGAGTTTAAAGATTTAAGTCTTGAGGTGCGTAATACATTTATGCTCAATTACTCCGACCTTTATTACCTATGGGTTCATAGGTACAATAAAAAGGGGCGAGTATATGTGGCATATGATAAAGATTTCCCAGAGCAACATAATGTCTTTGGGTTTATTTTTATAAAACTAGATAAAAATAGGAATATTGGGTACATCAGCTGCTTTTATGTCAATCCTCAGTATATCAGTCAGGGGATTGGTTCGGGATTATTACAGGTTGCCCTTGAGGATTTGTTTGAAGGGGAAGAGGTGTTTAGCGTAAGACTTGCCGTTTATAGCAATAACACTAATGCCTTAAATTTTTATGAAAGAAGGTTTTTTAAAGAAACGTACTTTATTTATCCTCCTTGTATGGGCGAAGATCCTAATGAGGTTTTTAAAGGGATATTTACTGTTAAAAAACTTGCCTTAAGTAAAGGTGACTACCATAGCCTTTATAAAGAGAGCTTCTTAAGTAAAAAGGGTGATTAGTTGTTAATCGGAAGTTCATTGGAAGCTTTGTAAATATACCAGTATCAGAGGTATTTCCAGGGTAAGATTCTAGGTTAAATCTTTAAGAAATTCTTGACTTTAGTTTAATATCTTTTATATTAGAATGTAATTTTATAGATCTATTGGTAATTACATTGCGTTGTAAAATTGTTTGATAGCATCTATTTCTCGCTTTAGCAGATAAAAGTAAAGTTGAGCTAAGTTTAACTTAGTTAAGTTTAATTTAGTCTACTGCATAAAAATTTAGGTAAAGGAATCCACATGGAATTTAATACAACTGAAAAGAAAGTTAGCTACGGTTATGGTTTTAACATTGGTCACAATTTAGCAGAAATTATTGAAAAGTTAGATATAGATGCTTTTTGTCAGGGTTTAAAGGATTTTAAGTCTAAGGCTCAATTAGCTTTAACCCCTGAAGAATTGAATGCGGCATTTAAAGAATTTGATGAAGCTGTAAATGCAGAAAAAAGAAAGGTTGCTGATGCTCAGGCAAAGGCTGGTAAAGATTATTTAGCTCAGAATGCCAAGAAAGAAGGTGTTAAGGTAACTTCATCAGGTTTACAGTATGAAGTAATTACTGAAGGTAATGGTAAGCAGCCAACTGCAACTGATAGCGTTAAGGTTCATTACCATGGTACTTTAACTGATGGTACTGTATTTGATTCATCTGTATTACGTGATCAGCCGGCTACCTTTGGAGTAAATCAGGTAATCAAGGGTTGGGTTGAAGGTTTACAGTTAATGAAGGTAGGATCTAAGTATAAGTTTACTATTCCTGCTGAATTAGCATATGGTGAACATGGTGCTGGTGCTGCTATTCCACCTAATAGCGTATTGGTATTTGAAGTAGAATTACTCGATATTATCTAAGTCAAGTTCAGTTAAATAAAACCAGAGGACACTCTGGTTTTATGTTAGTAATAAAAAAAATACTTAAAAACATAAAAATCAAAAAATCGTTCAGAGGTAAATATGTCTGAAGTTAGAATTTGTGTTGCCGGTGTTAATGGTCGCATGGGCAGATGTCTGGTACAAAGTGTAAGTGCTGCTAATTCTGGTTGTGTATTAACCGGTGCTACTGAACACGCACAGTCTACTGTTCTGGGTGCTGATGCAGGTGAATTATGTGGCGTTGGTAAGAACGGTGTAACAGTAGTTGATTCAATCACTAAAGTTGGGGAGTTTGATGTACTTATTGACTTTACTCGTCCTGAGGCATCAATTTCTAATATGGCAGAATGCGTAAAGCGTAATGCTCGCTTAGTGTTAGGCACTACTGGTTTTACTGATGAACAAAAGGCAATTATTGCTGATACTGCTAAAAAGATTCCTGTAGTTTTTGCATCAAACTTTAGTGTAGGTGTAAATCTGGTATTTAAGCTTTTGGATATGGCAACTAAAGTAATGGGTGATTATGCTGATATTGAAATTATTGAAGCTCATCACCGTCATAAAGTTGATGCTCCTTCAGGTACTGCTTTAAGCATGGGGGAGGTTATTGCTCATACTATGGGTAAGAACTTAAACGATATTGCCGTTAAGGCTCGTGATGGTATTATCGGTGAACGCAAGGCTGGTACTATTGGTTTTTCTACTATTAGAGCCGCTGATATTGTAGGTGAGCATACTGCTATGTTTGCAGATATTGGTGAAAGAGTGGAAATTACTCATAAGGCATCAAGTAGAATGACCTTTGCTAATGGTGCAGTACGTGCTGCACGTTGGTTAATAAGTAAAGATGCATCCTTATATAATATGCAGGATGTTCTTGATTTGTAATACCGACTTTCAATACTGACTTATAATTTTAAAGATTTTGGACTTTTCCAGGTTTTTGAGTTAAAAATGAAATAAGTTAGTTGGGGAATTTTGAGTTATATAAAATTAAGTAACCAGCTGACTACTTTACTCATTTCATGACTCATTTGCTAAAAAATCCTCTGGTAAAACTATTACCAGGGGATTTTTAGTGGGTAAAATGGTTATTTTTAAAGATTTTCATGAAAAGTTTTTATGAAGAACAGAAAAAATATTGATTCTATTCACAAAGGTGAAGTTTTTCTTAAAAAGAGCTGATTTTGGGGGCTTGGATAAATTTTTTAACTGACAGAATCCGATAGAATAAAAGAGTCAGGTACTTGATACACTTATATAAAGGAGAATTTGTGTGAAGAGACAATCTGGTTTTACCCTCATAGAACTTGTTGTGGTAATTGTTATTTTAGGTATTTTAGCAGCAACCGCAGCTCCAAAATTTATGGATCTGCAATCTGATGCCAGAATAAGTGCATTAAATGGTCTTGCTGGTGCCACCAAAAGTGCTATTACCATGACTTATAGTAAAGCAATTTTATCTGGTAAAGATAAAACAGCTTCAGGAGCATACATTTGTAGCACAGGTGCGGCTTCAGCAGCATGTACTGGCACAACCACAGGTGCTGTTGCAATCACTTATGGTAAACCGGCAGCAACTGCAGCTGGTATTATAGCTGCAATGGATCTTGGTGGCACAGTTGATAAGTTTGATGCTTCTAGTCCTGATGGTGATTGGGTTTATAAAGAAGTTACAGGAACTCCTAAGGTAATCTATATATCACCAGTAAGTCAAAAAAGTTCATTAACAGCCATAGAATCAGAGACTTCTATAGAAACACTGAAGGCCTCTCTTTGTGCAGTGCAGTACATTGAGCCAACAGCTACTGCTACGGAATCTGTTACTGTTTATTCAGGTGGATGCTAATATTTTTTCAGATAAAAGTTTATTGAACTTGTAACTTAAGGTCTATCCTGATAATTAGGGTAGACTTTTTATTTAACCTTTAGTAAGCTCTGATAAGTGCTTATTAAAGGTTTAGCTAGGGTTTTAATTTTTCAGGGTTTAAGTTTATATCACATTGAGAATCCAGATTTATGCATGCAGACTTACTTTATACCGGTATTTCGATTGTTAAGGTATCATTAGATGTTAGGGATAATACCCCATTAGCACATCAGATTAAAAACCTGACATGGCCCGATGCAATAGATTCCTGGAATAAAAAACGACAATTAACGTATAAGGTGGGGCGCACTGCATTATTTGCTTTTTTAGAAAAGTACTATAAGATTGATCTTAATTTACATTTAAATAATGACTTGGCAATTTCCTATAACGAACATGGTAAGCCATATTTTAAGAGTAAAGAAATTTATTTTAATATATCTCATACTGATGATTATCTTTTTATTATCATAGCACCATATCCAACAGGTATTGATGTGGAGTCAATAAAGGCAAGAAAAAGTTATCAAGCACTAAAAGAAAAAATCTTAACGCAGGAAGAACGGAATTTTTTAAATGAAGTATATCCTAATTCTTTAGCTAATCCATTAGCAGTAAGCGATGAAGAACTTGAAAGATTCTTTTACTTATGGACCTTAAAAGAAACTTTAGTAAAAGTTACTGGTAAAGGTTTGACAGGACTGAATGATTTTACTTATTTACCATGTTCTCATAAAGCTTTACATAATGATCTTAAAGGGGTGGTCTGCACTTATGCTTTACCTAAAAAGGCAGTGTTATCATTTTATCTGGAAAATCTTGCGCAATTAAAAGAGGTAAACTTTTATAGTTATGATTACCATAATGATATTTTTACTAAAGGGGATTTTTTAGGAAAGAAAGAGCCTGACTTTATTTTAAAGGTGGATAAGAGTTAATGGGGGATGGAGTGGCGTAGTGTAATGTAGTAGAGTTGCAATTTTAGAAATGTAACATTATATTTTTAACTAACAAGTTTTTGGATTTGTTAAAAAAATTCTTGATTTTTAGCATTTAACTTAAAAAATTAACATTTTATTTAAAAACAGCAATATTTTGCTGCTCTTTTCATGAAAACTCTTTTTATTCCTTAAAAGGAGTAATCTTATAAATATCTTTTAATTAGTTATTAAAAAGTTATTTTTAATAAAAAATAATTTATAACATATTTTATAAAATTACAAAATACCTATCATCAATTCTTCTGAAAAGATTGGTTGTTATGTAACGATAACTTAAAAATATTTCAGAAAAGTTGTGGGTATCTCACGTTTTCTACACGAAATAGATCGCATTTTTTAACATTTAACGGTGTTAAATCTCTTAAGTTTTATATAAATCACAGAAAAGCAAAAAGAAATTGTATATTATTTATTCAAGTTAAGTTCAATTACTACTGACTCATACTTTAAGCTTAAACTTAAAGTGTAAAGTTATCGATCTATCCAAAATTGAACGCAGCAAGGGCTATTAAGTAGAAAATTATAATAAATGCAGATGTGCCATAAAAGTAGTAATAGTAACTTTTTTTTGAGATAACTGATTATAAAAAAAAATTTAAATATATAAGGTTAGGGCTGTAATAAGAAATAAAACCTATTGTTAATTACTTATAGGAAGTTTAACGATAACTGGTAAAGTGAGCACCTGGTTGTATTTTTAGATATTATCGCCAAACACTTGGTTTTTATGCTTTCTCAGGTAATAAATATGGAAGATGAATTATGAGGAAACGTTGCGACTGGAAGATTATCAATTTTATTGTCATAGTAGCGATACTAGGATTATTTCATTTAATTAGTCTTTATGGTTCTATAATATTAAGTCTTATCTTCTCTTAAGGAAGATAAGTTTTACTGGCACGACTAAATTAATACTTAAAACGATAGCTAAACTGTTTAAATTATATATAATAGCTATAAATGTTATAGCTTT
Source organism: uncultured Succinivibrionaceae bacterium (assembly GCA_944393045.1). Lineage (GTDB taxonomy): Bacteria > Pseudomonadota > Gammaproteobacteria > Enterobacterales > Succinivibrionaceae > HGM20899. The sequence continues at coordinate 24,145 of CALXYT010000020.1, forward strand.
TAAAAAACACGTTTTTTTTAAAAACTTTTGTAAACATAAGTGTTTTACACTATTTTTAGATAATTACATTTTTTCAGATCTTCTACTTAGGAAATGGTAGGTATTTAACTAAAAATTTGCTATTCTATATTAAATATGGTACGTACTTATAAGAATTTAAGTTTACCTTACTATAAAATAAAACGAGGTAACTAACATTGAACAGATTACATTTACAAATTTGGGGTTTGATATGAAAAAACAAGCAGGCTTTACTTTAATTGAACTAGTTGTTGTAATTGTCATTTTAGGTATTTTAGCCGCAACTGCCGCACCAAAATTTATGGATCTTCAGTCTGACGCTCGTATAAGCGCCTTAAACGGTCTTAAGGGTGCTATAAGCAGTGCGGTAGCTATGACTTATAGTAAGGCAATTCTAGCTGGCTATGACAAGTATGCAGCACCTTCTTATAAGTATATTTGCGCAACAGGAGCAGCAACTTCTGATTGTGCAAATGGTACAGCTGATGCTCCTGGTACCACAAGAATCTATTTAGCATACGGAAAACCAACCTCAACAGTTTTACAAGAAAGTAAGTTTAACCATCCTGGAATTATTAATGCTCTTGATCTTGATATTAAAGCATCTACTTCAACCGATATAACTGCAACTGACTGGGTTTATAATATATCAGGTACTGGTATATATATATATCCTAATAATAAAACTACAACTTGTGCAGTTAAGTATACTCAACCATCCGCTGAAGGTGTCTCACCAACTATTGAAGTAATAACTACCGGTTGCTAATAAAGTGAGATTAAAATATATTATTTTAAAAAGCAGGTAAAATCCCTGCTTTTTTAGTTTATGTTCATACGGTTGAAATCTTAATCTAAAACTTTACTCTTTAATTCTAATCTTTAAATTCCATTGCTTATTCTTTTGGTTTTACTTATTCTAAACTTTTTCAGGTTTTCGTGCATATAAGATAATGCGTTGCATAAGCAGAACTCAAGAGTTCATTACAATGATTTGGTTAATATTGGTATAGATTAGACATTATATGCCAAGGGACATAGATATGTAACAGTTGTCATTAATCATGCCCCCCAAATGTTTTCTTCAGAGAACTTACACCAGTGCAACGGTTATCAATTAAAAATGTATCTTTAGATGAAGCAGATGGATTGATGCAAGTATTTCCAGGTATATTACTCATGTTACAAGATGCATAGATACTTTCCATATGGTTGGATGGGCTAATGAGTCATTAGATGTAGTGCGTAGAAATAACTGCCATGAAGCTAATAAAGAAATAAAACAGAAATATAATAATAGTAAGAGGGCACACCTCTGGTAATGATAATTTATTCAGAAAAAAAGAATTGGCGAAGAAGCATTGACCTAAAGTTTGCCGCGTTTCGTTAGTATTTACCAGCAAAAAGTGAACGATATATGGCAATTCTGCCATGGTATGTGGATTGGTGGTTGAGGTTTTGCAGGAGGTTAGTTTATGCTAGCTCTTACTTTCAGGGTGTTCTAACTGCATTGTTAAGCGCTTCTTTTCATTTAATGCAGATTTTTTAGCATGAAGTAAAATAAAGTAGATAATACAGGAGTAGAAAGAATATAGAGGAATAATAGAATATTCTGAGAAATAGGTTCTCATGTCCTCACAGAAGAAGGCAATTTCACTTTTTCTGATATTCCATCTTTCTGTAATCCAAGGATTTTCTGAAAGGAACATATAGAGATATTTTACTCGAAAGTAGAGTTCTTTAATTGTTACAGCACGAGGGTTTGTACAATACGAAAAAGGATTATACATAATGCGATAACCTTTCTGTGAAAAACGAGCGGCAATATAGATATCACCATAATCATAAAAATCTCTATCTGGAATGATCCCTGGTATTTGCAGATATTTCATTCTAAAGGCTATCATCTTAAAAGAACAATATACTTTATATAAATGCCATAGTGGCATATCACGTTTAGAGATAGGGTAATAATAACGATAATAGAACTTAGTTAATAATGATGCATCAAACTTTGACATTTGACGACCATAAACTAAGGCAAGATCCTCAAACTTTAAAAAATACCTGAACATTTCACTTATGGCTGATCTATCAATTATCACAAAGGGAGCTAAGTGAACCAGAATATCGGTATCTTGATTATCCTCAACGATATACTTAAAGACGCTTAAGACATTGCTATCATCTTTTAGGTCAATATCTTTTAAAGGTCTTATCTCGGCATTAAACTGCTCAGCATATTGTATGGTATTATCAGTACTCCCAAAATCATAGATTCTAATTCTATCTGGTTTGATAATACGCTGCTGAGTAATAGCATCAAGACAATCCTCAAATTCCTGCCCATTGTTATTGGTAATAATAGCTACTGTGATTTTCATGTCTTAAAAAACATCCATATATTGGAACGAGTTGGTAAGCATATTCTAAATTAAATGAAACACTAAAGAAACAGGTCTTTTTATAAAGTGCCATGCCATATCATGTAATTAACGTGTTAGGTTATTTTATGCTTATATAAAAACTCCCACGTTTCACGGTGGGAGCATATAATAGCATTATTACTTACTTGCTCTGGCTACCATAGTGGCAAAGTACTTAAATGCCTGAGCATCATTTTTATTATTACCATTGCCATAATCATAACTAAAGATTAAGTGCATATTAGCATAATCGTATCCTTTTGAGGCAGCTGTTACAAGCTGAATCATAGACTTTTCATGATCAGGCTTTATACCAATACCACCTTTACGTACTGCTGCCGCATTGAAGTTTGCTTTAGCATCACCGCTAGCTGCCGCTTTTGAGAAAGCATCAAAGGCAAGTTTACCATTTTGCGCGGTACCAATACCCAGTAAATAGAAGACTCCAAGGTTATTATGTGCTTTAAGGTAGTTTTGTTCACTGGCTTTTTGCATAAAGGTAAATGCTTTAACAAAGTTCTTCTGAACACCTTTGCCGGCAAAGTAAATCATACCTAAACGATATTGTTCAGCAGGATTGGTTGTTAATTCACTCTTAGGCTTCTTAAATTTTGGATTGGCATCATATAAAATTGAAGCATTAGATGATCTGCAGGCCTTGATTGCTGAAAGGTACATATCATCATAAGTAGTACTTGAACCATGATCCTTTAAGTCTTTAATAAAGAACAGATCAGAGAACGATGCTGAGGCGATATACGATACATTGCGTGAGATGACCCCATATGCCCCTGAAAGTACAGGATTCTTGCAGGCATAACTCTTTAGCTGTTCAGGGTTTTTGCTATGAAGAACTGATAAGAACTCAGCTTGTGGAATATGAGACTGCTTAAGGAGTCTATAACCTTCCTGTTCATTACGATAAATGCCTTGTCCATAGAGATACATACCACCTAAAATTGCAGTATCATACTTATTAAGCTTACCTAAACCATCAAGATCTTGTAATAATTTATAACCTTCAGCGTAATTCTGATAATTAGGGTGAGTAATCTTAATATAGGCAAGATTTCTGATGCAGCTTGGCTCACTTAAATTAGCACCACGAGTATATTGACCAACTGCTGCACGCATATCAACCTTAGTGCCAATACCATGTTCAAATAAATTACCTAAGCGACAAAAACCTGATGGAATGTTCTGTTTTATAGCTTCACGATATAAAGCCATTGCCTTAACCGGATCTTTCTTAACACCGTGACCTTTTTCATAAAGAATACCCATTTCTACAGGGAATTTCTTTTGTATTTCAGCATCGGCATTAACGATTAACTTGGCAACACCTCGAGTATTATTAGTACTAATGTAATACTTTAAGAGGGCATCGTTGATTTCACGATCTTTAGCATTATTCTTTAACGCTTCAGTTAAGTAACCTTCAGCCTCACGAGCAGCAGATTTATTTTTAATTAACGCTAAACCTGCACTTCTATATGCCTTACTTGCTCCTTGACGAGCAGCAACAATATAGTATTCATTAGCACGCTTTTCATCTGGAGGAATATCAGTCTTAACTGCGCCTGAGTATATACCACCTAAAAGCAGAGCTGCATCTTTATTACGATTCATAGATGCTACTAATAAGTTTACGGCTTTACGAGATGAAACCGCAACGCCATCGGTGCCTTCCAAATAAATCTTAGCAAGAGCAAATTGAGCTTTATTATCACCTTGGTCAGAAGCTACTGTATAATAATAAACAGCTTTCTTAACATCCTTTGGAGCGTATTTACCTTCCATTAATATATTTGCCGCATTAAAATATGCATCAGAAATAGCTGCATCGGCGGCTTTTAGGAGATACTGCGCACCTTCTTTCCTGGTAGCGGCACTGCTTTTTGGAGCTGTATAGTAGATATTACCAAGAAGGGCTGCTGATGGCATATGATTTTGCCTGGTTGCCTTAACTAGTAAATTACGAGCATTATCTACATTTCTTCTAACGCCACCTTTACCATTTATATTACGTAATGCAAGTTCATAGGTTGCATCAGGATTACCAAGCTTATCCTGCTCCTGAACCTCATTAAGAGGTGCTTTCTTCAATTTTACGACGTTTAAGAAATCATCTTTCTTCTTAGGAGTCTCAACAACAGGAGGTTCTTCTAAAGTCTTAGGAGTTTGGGCAAGTTCTTTATCATCTTGAGTTTTAGAAGGTTCAGTCTTAACATAAGTACTTGCAACTTCCTTAATAGCAGAGGTAGCCTCTTTAGTAGGTGTTTCTACCTTAGAAGGCTCTTTGGTAACTGCAACCACAGTCTTAGCATCTGTAGTTGCTGCTTTAGTATTAGTAGATACAGAAGTTTGTGCTTCTTTTGAGGTAGCGTTTTGGGCAAGCTCCAGGCTAGCTCTTTCATTTGTTGGCTTTAAGTCAGCTGCCACACTTGAAGCAATTTCATAAGTACCAACTTCTTCTGATGAGGTAATTTCATGCATTTGCTCTTCTGCAACCTCATCAGCTGTAACTTCTGCTAAAGTATTATCCCCAAATGTTGCATTATGATAAGTTTCCTCCGGGGTAAATTCATTAGTAGCGATTTCAATGGTATAGTCAGTATTAAAGTCGTTATCTGACATTTGGGGTGATGTATCTGTTACATTTATGTCAGCTAATAGTTTCTCATCCTCAAAATTAAACGTCATTGCAGCGTTTTCTACCAGGAGGGAATTGATGTAAGGGTATGGGGCAGTTTCAAGCTGATGAAAATCAAAATTTGCCATTTTTTGTTCTACCTGCTTGAAATCCTGAATAATAGCAAGTTTATAACGAGCCTGGTTACGCTTGTTTTCCTGATGCTTACTCTGGGTAAAGATTTGATCAACATTTGGGGCAATATCCAAAGAACTTAGATACTCAAAAGAATCCAAGGTTACATTATAGAGTAAGCCTTGTTCCTTTTTACCAACAAAATACCCTTGTTCAGGATTGCGCTCAAGTCTATTTTCCACAGCTGCTACATCAGAAAGGTGTAACATTGCACCATCAACTGTTGCGCCTCGCTTAAACTGCTGTAAGAACTTTAAATCCCTGGCATATGTTGCGCGTTCATCATCACTCATCTTATTTTGCGCACGTTTAAAGAGGGTTTCATATTCCTTGGCATTTGGAACAAGAACATAAACTTCTCTTAAATCAGAGCAACCACCTAAAGGCTTATTTAAGATTACACGATATGCATCAAGTGATAGTTTATCACTCTTGGCAACACCTGCAAATGGAGCACTTACCACCTTAAAAGCAGATAGGAATGGTTCACTTGTAGTAGCCTGACATTGATAGAAGATTTCCGCTACCTGTAAGAAATCCAACCCTGAGGTGATGGTTTTGTTATATTTATCTTTAATATTCTTATAGCTACTGATGGCATCTTCTTTTTTAAGACCATCGATTAAGGAAATGTTAGTAATAATGCTTGGTAAATCTTTATTAAGCTTAATAACATCTTTTAATGTTGGAACAGATAATGATGCAAAGTCAGTAACACTATAAGGACGGTTATTAGTTAAGGTATTAACAGGAATCTGATTGATAAGACTATTTACCTCACGAGTTATATAGTCACGCATATCAATAGGGCTAATACGGCTATAATCTTTTGCCCCCATTAAGTAACGAGCAACTTTTAAGGAATCAACGGTACCATAAAGGGCACGGATATCATTAATAGTGTAGGTGGGGTTATAAACAAATGCTCTATATGCATCTATACTGTCACGTAAGGTAATGATGTCTGGTTCATCAGATTGGAAAAATGAAAATATATCTATTAAAGTTGATAGATAGAACTTATAAGAATCTTTATTTTGTTTAGAAGAAAGACGTTCATCGATATAGCGGATTTTTTCTTCCAAGCGCTTTTTGGCAGCCCCCGAAAGGTGTGGTGAAATATCGATTGGCTTAGCGCGTTCCTCCTCCGTCATCGGAATGCTTGCACCATTATATTTTAGAGCAAACTCTAAAACACGGTAACGGTCAACTAACTGTGGTACACCGACATAATTTTCAGTTAAGACAGCTGAATAAAGAGCCGCTGAAATACTTTCTAAGGAATTTAAATCAACTTCTTGCAGTAATTCCTGGGTGCTTTCATCCATTGATGAGGTATCAAGACCACCTATATTTTGATTTAAATAGGTATATGCACCATAACCAAAAGCAGCAACGATTACTGCTGATAAAGTTAGTAGAGCAGGCTTGGAAAAGCCTTTATTTTTTCTTATTTTCATTTTTATAACCGTTATAATTATAATGCAAACATAAGCTGCTTAAACACATGCGTCCATCTTAAAAATGGCAATGTATTTAACATTGTAGCAAGTCACCTCATTAAAAACTGCGAACTACATATAATCTCAAAGCTTTAAAAGCACTTTTTATTATAATAGTTGTTTAAGAAATAACAAATACTTACCAAAAACAAAATAGTAGTTCTCTTTTAGATCTCTTTACGTTTTTAGGATGTTGCCTTTTTTATACAAAGTCCAGTTTCTCAAAACCTACCTTAGCTATTTGATCACCGTTAAGTTCACAAACAGTAAGGCGACAATCGATAATGGTAATACGATCGCCTACCTGCGGAAAACCACCAAGCTGATAATTCATAAATTCAGCTAAAGTTAATTCGCTTTCAAGACTGGTAATTACCAAACTGTATTTTTCTGCTACCTCAGGCATTGGTAAGGAGCCATTTAAGATAATATCACCAACGTAGTTATGCGGTTCTTTTAATGGGGCATCACCATTAAAAATAGCGTTTAAAAACAATTCATCATCAGCATGACCGATAATGGAGATGATATCGCCTTTTTTAATAGTGCGATTGGCACTGGGCTTTAACATCTGACCATGCCTAAAAAGAGAGGCAATTAAGGTCTTGCTAGGGAATTTAATATCTTTTAAGGCTACATTTTCAAATCCACGATGACGAATTTCATAGTTAAAGATTTCATAGTCATCATCAATAGTAATACCGATTTGCCCTTTGCTAATAGGGGAAGACATACTGGGAGCGTATACATCAAAGAATTTAGCAGTAGGTAAAATTGTAGCACCTTGCACAAGCAGGGAGAAAATCACTACCACAAATGCAACATTAAAGTATAACTCACCATGAGGTACGTTATACATAATAGGGTAGATGGCAAGTACAATTGGTACAGATCCTCGTAAACCTACCCAGGAGATAAATGATAAATCCTTTAAATTAAAAGTAAAGAACGGTTTCAAACATAAAAAAACAGCAACAGGGCGGGCAATAAATGTAAGCACTAAGGCAACTAATAATCCTGACACCACATAATCAAGTAAGTTTGGTGGAGTAACCAGTAAACCTAAAATTAAGAATAACCCAATCTGGGACAACCAATTGAGACCATCCTGCACAGGTCTGATGTAATTAAGCTGTCTGGTGTTCTGGTTGCCAATAAACATACCGATAATAAAGATTGCTAAGAAACCAGAGCCATCTAAAGCTGAAGTAATCGCAAAACCTGTAAAGGCAATACCTAATACTAAAAGGGAATACAGACCGCTTGGAATATCGATCTGATGCATTAAAATTTTAGCTAACAACCCAAAAATCACCCCAAAACCAATCCCGAAAGCAAATTGTTTCACAAAAAACAGTGCCGTACCTGCTAAGGAATTAGTTAAATCATTAGTGGATATTACCCCGGTTATAATATTGATAATGGTAACTGTTAAAAAGATTGCCATAGGGTCGTTAGTAGCTGATTCAATCTGAAGGGGGCTGCTAACTTTATTTTTTAAGCTAACACCATTACTACCTAATAAGCTAAATACGGCCCCAGCGTCAGTTGAACCAATAATGGCTCCAATTAACATTGAAGCAAAGAAATCAAGATTAAAAATATAGTAGGCTGCACATCCTACAATTACGGTGGTTATAAATACACCTAAGGTTGAGAGGATAATACTGGGTTTTGCCACTTGCCTAAAGGTATAGAAATTTGTTTGGCAACCACCATCAAACAGAATAATTGCCAAAGCTACATTAGCAATTAAAAAGGCGGCGTTATAGTCGTTGAATTCAATTTTTAAGAACAGCCCATCCGATCCGCAGAGCATGCCTACACCAAGGAAGAGTAACAACATTGGCAGCCCCATTATTGAGGAAATTCGGCTGGCAAAAATACTAGAACAAAGAAGAATTCCGCAAATTAAAAGAAGGTAATTAAGCTGTTCCATAAAACTACAATTTTTATGATAAGGTAACGTTGTTAAATATTGAAATCGATCACAATTATAATAACAAATGTAACATTAAGTAACAATAAGAATTTAGGTTTTCAGGGAAAAATCATAATACTTTCATAAAAAGAAGCTCATAAATTAGGCTAATGATTTTTAGGGTAAAAAGTTATACAAAAAGGTATAGATTTAAAGAGGAAAATATTTTGGAGAGCTGAAATTAAAAACACTGTTCAGTAACACTAACCAAACAATGTTTTTTAACTTATACTTGATCTTTTTTAGCTGCAGATTCCTGTGCTCTTTCAGGAAGTACCAACTGCTATAAGCGAGGTTTTTTCGGTTTGCTTTTTCTGGCAGTTCTTTTTGGGGTGTCTAAAAACAGATCAATCTGCGTTAAAGAAGCACTACATACTAAGTGACGAGAGATTTTCCAAGGTTTTTTAAAGAACTCATCAAAATCATCAACTTTACTTACCAGATCGCTAACTGTTACGCAGGATTCATAACCCTGATATACCCTTTTCTTGGTAGTAACGCATGGGTTATAATCTCCCTTCTGATAAAAAGCCACATTCTCTTTTTCGGCATTAGAGATCATTTTTAGAATATCGCTTAGTAACGTAGGCTCTACATCAGTCCAGGTGATAGTCAAAAACGGTTTAGCCATGGAGTTTTTATTAGTTGGAATATCCAGGTAGATAGTTAAGATTAAATCGTAATAAAGCTTATCAGGATCTTCTTTCTCAGCATCTTCTGCCTGTTCTTCTAAGAATAAATCCCCAAAGTTACGTTTTCTGATAGCCTCAAGGCGGTCTCTAAAGAAAGTGCCTTGTCTATATTCAATAGTGCCATAAGTTCTGCATTTAAAAAATTGAGAAAAGAACACTAGTGGCGTAGATCCCCAGACACTTACAGCACATTCATTATCAGTATGATCAGGCAATGATAAAAGATTACTTAATCCCCAGTCATTTAATAATTTAGTTTTCACTTTGCAATACTTTAAATCATACGGAAAATACCCGCCTGTTGTTAAATAAGCAGAAGCATTGCCAATATTAAGATTTACTTCAGGTACGGGACCTATTGGTAATTTAAGAGTAGCTTTTTCAGTTAAATTATATTGCGTTAAATAATTGCGATAATCCTTTGCCGGAAAACTTCTTACATAATATGAAAGAATATTAAAGGTAACAATCTTACCACCACTTACAATATCCTCAGGATCTGATTCATTAAAAAGTGAATAATTCTCAATTTGGGCTATAAAATCATCATTTACTTTATCAAGCGGTTCCGCAAAGAATAGATTATAAAAACTTCTGGCATAACTATCTACAAAACGGTAAGGGCAGGCAACTTGCGGGGTATCACTACTTTTTAGTTTGGCAATGGCACGTAATACTCCTTTAATGTCATCCATTTCGACATTATGCCATCTAATGATATAATTTGGAGCTTCTACGCCTTTTTCGCGTTCTTCATGAAAAACCTTAAAAGTAAGAATCAGGCAACAGTAGTTTTTACCATCCTGATGATACTGTTTTACTTGTAATGAGCCATTTACCCCTTCATAGTAATGCCAGTTCAGGTAAGTTAGCGGTTCGCATAACCAATTGTAAATGCCTTTTGCGATATCTTCTACCGCTAAACGATCATTAATCTCTGGTAGTGGAGTCTTAAAACGCATCTGACTTATCGCATAGTTATAAGGGGTAAGTTCAGGATTAAAGAGTCCTTCAGCAAAATATTCAACATAAGGAAAGAATCGGGAAAACCAAATGTCAGAGTTAGCCTCATGGAATTTTTTTAGAGTAAGTCGTGTTTTTTTTAACATACAATCCTTAATCACATAAACTAAAAAGTATATTTAAAATAATGCGTTAAAAATTAACTACTAAATAACTACCAAACTAATGTATTGGAAGTGACAAATCGCAGGTGATTATAGCATACTTACTTTTATTTGGGGGTAATTTATCCCTGGCATACCTGTAAAGTGCAAAAGATGTGATAGAGGCAGATAAGTTTCTAGGTGTCCGGGGTAGGAGGTTTTGAAGTGATGATAATTTTTCTGGAGAATAATAAATTTGCCGTTTAAAATTTGACCTATATCTAAATTTGAATTAATAATCTTTAGGCATTTATTATTTTTTGAAGTTTAACATAATAAGAAGATCCAATTAACCCTATACTAAGGACTACTGATTTTTTTAGTGCTGATGCCTTTTATTTAAAGCATGAGCTAAATCCTTAACTTCAGCCATTAATATGACTTTTCAGCAAAAATTTTTAAACTTAAAAATCTGCTATTTTTATTGTTCAATTTTTTGAGGGAGGAAGCCTGTTGCCTGTTACAGGTCACAAATTACAAGTTACGTACATACGCTTTAATGGTTAAAGTTGGTTTTTGCCCAGACACTTAATGATTTTCAGTTTCAGTTTTTTTAGTTTCAGTTTATTTTTAGGGCAGCTAAGCTATTAGTATTTGCCCTAATTTAAATATAATAAGTGATATTCTTATTATGTTTAAAGGTTAATGTATGGATTATTTATAAAGGTAAAAAGTTACACTGATAGCCTTGGTGGTTTAGGATGGTTATATTTTTTTATTTAAGTTAATCGGATTTGATTAAAATTAGTTTCTTTTTCCTAGCTATCTTTTAATTATTGATTAGTTGCTAATAATGCTATTTATTCTTTAAATGTGTACTTTTATCTTTATTTTAACTAAACGATAGGAGGCGGGATGAAAAGAATATTTTTTCCAAAAACAGCTGATGAGTTTTGGAACTTATCAAGCAATCCTCATACTACACGTCAAGAAATCTCTCTAATGCAAATGCGTGAGTCCATTATGCCTTATGGGGCAAAGGTGCAACCACGTACTAAGGATGCATTAAAAAAATTAGTTAATGATTTAGAAGTATTCTTAGGAGATATTGATACCTCCTATATTACTGACATGAGTGAGTTGTTTAAAGATTCCAATCGTAAGAATTTTGCTGGAATTAATTCCTGGAATACCTCCAATGTGACTGATATGTCATATATGTTTGCTAATGCTGCTTTTTTTAATGAACTCCTTTTATTTGATACAAGTAACGTGGTAAACATGGAAGGGATGTTTAAGAAAGCGGTATCTTTTAATAAACCTGTAGTATTTAACACCGATAAAGTAAAGAACATGTCCTTTATGTTCGCTGATGCCAAATCTTTTAATGAATATATCGATATTGACACCAACGCCTTAGAAGATGCATCTTATATGTTTGCCTCAGCGATATCTTTTAATCAGCCAAATGCCTATCTGGTTAAATTATCCAGGCAATATGGCACAATTGAAAATCGGGTTATCCCAGAATCTTTTTTTGCATATCCAAATGTTTCCACGGAATTTGTGAAGTTTCCGGATCTTTGTGAAGATGGAATAGATAATCTTTATATTCCTGAGCTTGATTGTATGATTTGCGTAAGGCCTTCTAGAAAAAAGATAATTAAGCTTAACTTCCGTTATACCATGGAAGAGTATAAAGCTAATAAGATGATTGCCTCAAAACCAAACCGAGCAAATCCAAGACGCCCAAAGTATATTCATAACAGTTTGGGTTTAGGAACTTTATTTTTCCCAAAAATCGGCAAACCATCTTCTACCTATTTAGTATCGGTTGAAAGCATTACTCCTGTGTTTACCTTAGATACCAGCAATGTAACTAATATGACAGGTATGTTTGCTAATGCCGCAGCCTTTAACCAAAAAATACTTTTTGATACAACTCATGTTATCTCTATGAATCAAATGTTCCGTAGAGCCAAACACTTTAATAGACCAGTAGATTTTTATGTGCCAAACCTAATAGCAGCTAATAATTTCCTAGAGCAGGCTATAAGTTTTAATAGTCCATTAAGATTTAATCAAAGCAGTAAGCTTCGTCAGATTGCAGGTTTCTTTGCTGAGGCTACAGCTTTTAATCAGGAGTTTAAAATCGATACTGGCAATGTAACAACCATGGCCAGGATGTTTGCTAAAGCTAAAAACTTCAATAAAATAATTAACCTTGAAGCAAAGAATGTTCAAACCACAGCACAAATGTTCTTAGATGCGGAAAGTTTTAATAAACCGGTATTTTTAACAGTAAATAAACTTACCACGGTCGATGGTATGTTTAAAGGAGCAAGCAGTTTTAATCAGACAATATCACTAATCGGGGAAACAAAATCCTTAACCAGTACCAGAGAAATGTTTGCTCAGGCTAAGAAGTTTAATAAATCATTTGACCTTGATACCTCCAATGTTACAGCTATGGATAAGATGTTTATGGGGGCAGAAAACTACAATAAGCCAATCAGACTTAATACTCGTTTTGTAACTTCCATGAAATATATGTTCTGTGGAGCTAAGAGGTTTAACCAAAAACTTACCTTCAATACTCGCTTTGTGCAAGATTTTGAGGGAATGTTTATGGATGCCCAAAAGTATAACCAGGACTCTAAGTTTAATACTGAAAGGGCAGTAAATATGTCCAAGATGTTTATGCGAGCATATTCCTATAATAAAGAGCTAAACTTTAAAACTGGTTCTGTGGTCAATATGAATTGCATGTTTTTTGAGGCAAGAAGTTTTAACCAAAAACTTAATTTTGATACAACGCAGCTGGTCTTTAAATCTAATTTACTCTACGGAGCATCAAGCTATAAGCATAAACCACCTTGCCAGTGGTATTTAAGTAATAGCATTAAAGAGAAGTTGGCAAGGGAAGGGATGATGTTACACGCAGCGTAAAGTAAATGTGGCGTAATTTTCTTCTTACATATTTATTTACCTATTTTCTTACCAAACCCAGCCGTAAAGCCCCCTGGCTTTAGCTATGGGGATATAAGGCATTCTCAAAAAATTTAAAATCTATTGTATTATTTAATCAATTATTGTATAATT
>CALXYT010000021.1 GCA_944393045.1 uncultured Succinivibrionaceae bacterium
AACTCCTGATTATATAGGTTAAATTATATCTCAGGAGTTTTTACGACATTTTTAACCATATCTAATTTACAGAGTTTGGTTCACACGCCCTTTGTACTAGCTATTTTCATTGTTAAAGTATTTCTTTGTTGAACGAATACAGACTTTCTTCAGAGTAGTTCTCAATATTGTCTTCATCAATTAAATCATCTTTATTAAATGAGACTGATTGTAAATCTACCTTAAAGCTTTAAATAAATCTTTTTATATACTACAACTTCATCAACATAATAACCATTATTAAATTGAGTAACTATTATGTTATTAAGCTTTGCTAAAACCATATGGTCACTATCATATATAAGTCTAAATTTGGTATTCTTATCTGTTATTCCTTTGTTATATTCTGCTATTCTATTTCTAATCATAATTGCTAAAGAACAAGCAATTATTTGTACAAATATTTTAGTATGCCCCCAGAAATTGATCACTTAATTTTCTAAATTATACTAGCACAAATTAAAGCTTGTTTCTTAAAATTAATTGGAGACAAGCCTTTTAACTTTTTACATACTCTGCACAGTGATAATGGTGCTCCTATGAGAGGTTCAACCATGGTTGTCAAGTGTCTGGAACTAGGTATCTCATGTACCTATAACAGACCAAGACACAGCAATGATAATGCTCATATGGAAGCTAGCTTCAGATTACTAAAACATGGCCATGAGGTTGTTATTCCACAAAGCTTTGATACCTTATCTGATGCTAGAGCCTGGGTTGATAAATACTATAACTGGTATAACAATATTCACCGTCACAGTGGCATTTGCTATATCACTCCATCAGAGTGCTTTGATGGAAAAGGTGATGAAATAATGAGCAGAAGGAACAAGATCATTGAGAAGTTCTTTGAGAATCATAAAAAGCAGAAGGCTTTGGTTGAAGCAACAGACAAAATTAAACAATGGCAAATGCCTAAGAATGCTGTGGTGATGCCATTTTACAGCAAACGCTCTAAGATTAAGAACAAGATCAGAGCTACGAAAATGGACAGCAGTGAATTCGCAATGGTTGGTAAGGAAAAGATGTTAAAGGCTGAGGAAAGAAAAAGTTTTCCATTTCTCCCCCAGAGCCCCTCTTTTTCTTTAAAAAAATGTGAATTTATTCACAAATATAAAAGTGATGTCACAAACTAACTGTACAATAACCGATAATGCTTTACAAAATGTGAATTTGCTGATGAGGTGTTTGTATGGCCACACAAAATAAATACGATGATATGAGTGTTTTGGATGCTTTGACCTATATCAAAAATGGGCATCTTTTGTTACCAGACATTCAGAGAAAGTACGTTTGGAATTATCAGCAGATAGAAGACCTGTTTGATTCCATTGTTGATGGTTTCCCTGTTGGAACCTGTATTATGTGGAAAACAACTCGTGCCGTTTTAAATGAGAAGAAACCTAATCTTTATTATTTTCTCAGAGACTTTCAAAAAGAAAAATCAAAGAATGAGCAAGCACCGGAAAGTTTTAAGGATGAAGCTGATTACTACATAATTCTTGATGGTCAACAGCGTTTAACCTCTCTAAATATTGCACTTTATGGTTCGTATACAGATTATAAGGGAGGAAAAGGCAGGTCTAGATCAGATCCTAATAACTGGGTTAAGCGTGAACTGTATTACAACCTTGATTTCTATAATGATTTGGAAGAACAGGATGATGAGAATCCTCTAAAAAGATTTGCTTTTTTGAAGGCAGATGATGCAAATAATGGCAATTGGTATAAGATTAAACAGATTTTAGAGTTCGATGCTCTCGATAACTATATAGAATCACTGATAAACAAAGGCTATCGCAAAGAAATTCGAGCAGACCTTTCGACACTATTTAAGAGATTGGAGGCGTCATCTGAAGGGGGGTTAATTCATTATTACTGCATAATGAAAGACGATTATGATGATGTTCTTGATATTTTTGTGCGTGTAAATTCTACCGGTGAAAAGCTGTCTAAATCAGATTTGCTCTTCTCCACTTTAATTGATGGTTGGAAAGAGGGTAGAGAAGAAATTGATACCCTTATTGAGTCAATGAACGCAAACAATGGTTTTTCCTTTAACAGGGATTATCTTATGCGTTTAGCAATGATTTTGGTAGATGAGAGTGCAAAGCTAAAGATACAAACATTAACAAGAAAAACAGTAGTAAAAATTAGAGAACAGTGGCAGAAAATAAAGAAAACTGCTAGTGACATGGTGGCTATGTTGGTAAGTATAGGTCTCTCAAAAGAGAGCATCACTTCGTATAATGCTACTATGCCTATAGCCTATTATTTGTTTAAAGGTGGAAAGCTAAAAACTAAAAATGCGCAAAAGGAAGTCAGAAAATTTCTTACTGTAGCCATGGCTAAGCGGTTGTTTGGTGTTTCAAGTGATGCTGCTTTAAACAGTTCTCGAAATGCATTAAAAAATATTGACTGCACAACATCTCCATTTAAATTATCTCTGTTTTCTGATGTGGTTTTAACTGGTGGAAGAACGTTTAAGGTTTCTGAGGAAGAATTGGATTTTTGGCTTAATAATTACCAGAAAGGGCAAAGTACATACGTATTACTTGCCTTGCTGTATCCACATCTCAAATTAAATCAGGTTTCTTTCCATCAAGATCATTGTCATCCATACAACGCTTTTGAAAACAAAAATATTAAGAGTTTGGATATCTCGGAGGAAAAAATTGCGGAATGGCAGAAAAAGAGGAATCTACTACCAAATCTTCAATTTTTGGAGGGTGGTGAAAATGAGAGTAAAAATTGCGCTTCGTTAATTGATTGGTGTGCTGGAGGAAATGATTTTGCTTACCACCCGGACAATATTTCTTTGGAACTCGCCGATTTTGATGAGTTCTTCGAAGCCCGAAGAAAACTCATGAAAGAGAAACTTTTACAGATATTCGATTTGACCGCTGACAATAGTAATGAGTTTGATGAAGATGGTGAGTGTGAAATCCAAGACGATGTTGATACGTCTGTTTCAGATGTTATCCCTTTAGCAGAAAAATGTAGTGAATTCATTAGAGAGAAAGAAAAAACAGGTGAAATTAATGAAGGACCTTCTTTCGATTTTCACAATAAGGACGGGGACTTTGTTCAAGTTAGGCGATACACCTCTCCTGCGATAGAAGAAGTTATCCCATGCGTTCCTGGTTTTGAAAGTACCTGGGGGACTCAATATTTTTGGTATTTTGAATTCGTGTTTGTTGGAGCAAAGGTTGTGGCTCAATTTGTAGTGAGTTGTCTCAACAGTCCCGATGCTACATTCGAAATATTTCAGAAGATCAACAAGAATGATTCAGGTTTTCATTATGCTGGACGTTTGACTCATGAGCGTGAACTCGGTTTCCCTCTTAAGTTTCCTAGCATTAATTTGGATGGTAAAACTGATGACGAGATAAAGGCCACGTTTGAAGACCTCTATAAGCAACTTAAGGATTTTGAGCGTCGGTTAATCAGCTATTTATCTGAAGGAGAATAACTCTGTTGATAAGTTCACGAATACGTTATGAGGGAGGAAAAACATTAGATCTGTTAATGTCCTTTTTAGGGTGGTAATCTGTGGATTTATAGCATTTTCTCCTTGCATGTCGAGACCGTAGTTTTACTATCGAGGGAGAAATAGAACGGCTCTGAAAGCCCTTGAATTCAAAGGTGGTGCGGAGTTTGATGCTTTTTTGAGCATGACTGTAAAGAGCGTTCTGTATGTATGCGAAAACATATCAAGGCAGAGAGATACAGCATAGTTGAGAACACTGTTTCGCTATTTAGCAAGTAAAAGCAGGGGTGTGGAGAGCGTTTTGTTGTCATAGATAGGCGGAGGGGAATCTGTTTGGCCAATTGTTTCTTTATTGATTTTGAAAATGTTCATAATGCGGGACTTAGTAATTTAAATCGTCTGAGCAAGGATGATCTGTTTTTTATTTTTTACACAGCAAATGCTGAGAGCATTACGCTTGATAATATCAGTCTGCTCAATAAATCATGTTGTAGGTATGATTTGATAAAGGTTCCTGCTGGTTCGCAATCACTGGATATGCATCTTATTTCATATGTAGGATATGCAGTTGGTATTCTCGGAAATAAGTACAATTACGTTGTAATCAGTAAGGACAAGGATTACGACAATATCATCAGTTTTTGGAAAGAAAAATGCGGAATCTCAATCAAAAGGCAGGCAGGCATAAATGTTAGTTCAGCCAAAACGATAACGACTGGTTCGAACACAAATTCTGACAATCAACCTCCTATTGTTAAGAAATCTCCTGCAAAAATATCATCTCAAAATGATGCGCCGAATTCTATAGTTTCACATCCTGAACTTGTTCAAACTGTGGACAAAAAGTCTGAACTGAGTATCGAACAGAATATTGAAGAACTTCTCCTTAATTCTGGTTATCCTCAAAGTTTGGTACAAGGCGTTAACAAGGTAATTTCTGATGGAATCAAAGAAGAAAGGGCACTATATTCAATTCACTGCAATCTTAAGAATCTAACTGAAGACTTTCACGCGGTCTATGAATTGATAAAGCCATTAGTGAAAAAGCAGCTCAAGACTATTGCTTCGGAAAAATGTACAGAGGCAAAAAAAGACGTCCAGCAACCGACTCTCAATGAAAAAGTACAGAAGGTTCTGAAAGACAAGAATTATTCAGGTGAGATTTTTAATTCCGTAGCATCGATTGTGTGTGCGAATCAAAAAAATAAAAATGTTAAATTGCTGGTGTACAGAGCTCTTGTTGGTAAATACGGGCAAGATAAAGGATTAGAACTTTATCGCCATGTGAAGCCTTTGTTATAAAAGTGGCAATGGCACACAGTGACCATTCATTTCGAAAAACAGCTTTTTTATTTTTTCTCTGTTAATCTTCAGATAGTTATTAAAACTATCATGTACCAATGCTTTGGGCTTTTGAGAACCTTTCATGTATTTACGAACAGACTGCCTTGAAATTTCTAATTTTTTGGCTATTTCCCTGATTGATAGTCCTTGTTTAGAAAATTCATAGATCTGATTTTGAAATATTGAATCAAACATTCTAGAATACCTTTTTTTCTTTTAAGATATTCCGACATTTTACAATTTTTGGCTTTTTTCATGACCACTCCTATATCATTTTTTTTATATGCAGGTGGTCAACTGTTATTCGTTTGGTGGTCAATTTTTACGATCGTTCTACAAGAAAGGTTAGCTTTCTTAAAATTGTAGCCTTCTATAATATGCAAGATGGCACTCTTGTATATTATAAATAAAAATAAATTGTTAATTCCTTATTCTTTAGTTATTGCTATTACGTTATAACCTAATTGTGTAATAGCATTCTTTATGGTAGTAAATAATTCTTCATTTACTTTAACATCTGTGCTATCGCATAGAGCGTAATTTTTTTCATGGTCAATTTCTATGACTTTTAACCCTAATTGAGTGAGCGCTTTGGTTACATGATTTTCACAATGCTGACACATCATGCCAGTAATTTCAATTCTAATCATTTCGTTATTCCTTGTTGGTAATGTAATTTGGCAAGTGTTATCCTTGCTTGGTAATTCTTTAGATAGGTTAATCTTATAAAGACGCAGAGCATTAGAAATTACACATACGCTTGAGAGTGACATAGCAAAAGCCCCAATCACAGGACTGAAGGAAAAGCCAAGATAAGTACTAAATGCTCCTGTTGCTAAAGGAATGCTAATAGTATTATAAATAAATGCCCAAAAAAGATTCTCTTTTATATTGCGTAAAGTACTATTACTTATTTTATATGCTCTTACTATATCATATAAATCTTGATGCATTAGTAAAATGTCAGCTGACTCTTGAGCAATATCGCTAGCCCCTTTTAATGAAATAGCTATATCGCTTTGGGCAAGAGCCGGGGCGTCATTTATTCCATCTCCTATAAAAGCAACTTTCATAAGATTCTGTTCTTGTAGCTTTTTTATAAATGTTGCTTTATCTTGAGGTAGGGCGTTAGGTATTATTTGGTCAAGATTAAGCTTTAAGGCAAGATTACTAGTATCGCTAATCTTGGCCCCTGTGAGTAAATAAAGCTTTAAGCCAAGATTTTTTAATTCCTTAAAAGTTTCTAGGACATTATGTTTTAAGCTATCAGATACCTTAAAGGAGGCTATCAGTTTTTTATCAATAGCCATAAAAACATAAGTTTGCGTTAAATAATCTAAGTTATTAGCTAATGTCTTATCAAAATCATGAGTAATATTAGCGCCTTCTTCTTGTAAAAAAGTTAAAGATCCTAATAAGATATGCGCATTATTATAAATGCCACTTAGTCCCTTACCCTTAATAGTCTTAAAGTCTGTAATATTAAAAGTATCAGTTATAGTGATATTATGTTTTTTTGCATAAGAAGATGTGTTTATTTCTTTAAAAGGTATGCTTAAAGGATGGGAGCTTAAAAGCTCTAAACTTTGGGCAATGGTTAGAATCTGTAATTCTTCATAAGCATTACTATATAAAGTTACCTCACAAAGCTCAGGTTTGCCAATAGTAATTGTCCCTGTTTTATCAAAGATAATAGCATTTACTTTACTAAGTGTTTCCATGGAGGCCGCAGTTTTAAAAAGAATATTATGTTTAGCAGCTATGCTTGTGCCACACATAATAGATATCGGTGTCGCAAGACCTAAGGCGCATGGACAGCTAATAAGTAGCACGCTTACCATTGATAGTATGGCAAGTTCTGCACTATCACCAACTAATAAATGCCCGATAAGTGTAAGAAGTGCTATAAGGATAATAAATGGCACAAAATACCCACAGACAATATCGGCAACACGGGCAATTGGCGCTTTAGTAAGGGTAGTGTTTTTTACAATTTCAATAATTTGGGCATAAGTAGATTGAGTAATTGCTTTAGTAACCTCGCAAGTTAATAGGCCTTCTACTAAAATACTTGCCCCAAATACTAAATCATCAGTCTCTTTATTTTGTAAAGCAGCTTCACCAGTTATCATAGATTCATCAACTATACCTACACCTTTAATGACTTTGGCATCTGTCGGAATAGCAGCTCCCTGCTTTACTAAAAAAGTATCGCCAACTTTAAGTTTATCAGCTGTTATGGTGATTAGTTTGCCCTCTTTACTAATAAGAGCTGTTTTAGGAAGAAGTGTGTAAAGATTAGTTAAAGCTAAAGTGCTTTTTTGTTTGGCACGTGACTCAAGATACCTCCCTAAAGTAATTAAGGTTAATATCATGGCGGTGCTTTCAAAATAATAATGGAGATCTTGGGTAAAAATATCGAATAGTCCGAGATTTTCTAATAAAGCGCATAGCGAATAAAGAAAAGCACTTAATGCTCCTAGTGCTACTAAAGAGTCCATATTAGGCGCAAATCTACTTAATGCTCTAAGCCCGTTATAAAAAAATTGATAGTTAATAAGGCTGATAACTACTGTTAACAGCGCTAAAAGGATACTTGTTATGGTATAGGAGAATATTGGAGGCAAAAACATTAGACTTAAGCTTAAGTACATTATCGGAATAAGCAATAAAATGCTTAAGCATAGACGCTGTAATAATTTTTTTTGCTCTAAGCTTTCTTCATCATTAGGAGTTTTACAGTCTTTGTTTGTATCGTCTAAATATAAGGCATCGTAACCTATGCTTCTAACTTTGTTAATTACTTCTTCATGGATATCATTTGGACTTAACACTTCCATTTCATGAAGGAGGGGGTTAACAGTAACATTTGATACGGTATCAATACTTCTTACGGCTTTTTCTATTTTTGCGCAGCATGCTGAGCATGAAATCTTATAAATCTTAAACTTCATACATCCTCCAAGGTTATTTTTATAATGTTACCATATACTAACAAAAAAAATCAGTTACTGATAATATTTCTCAGTAATGCACAAGCCTTGGCCAGAATAAGCAAAGATTTCTAAAATCTTGCGCATCAATCTCCCATTAAAACTAACTTTTTCCCTTTTATCCTAAAATAAGGTCTCTAACAGGGTGTTTTTTTTGAAATTTATCACGGTTTTACTTGCTTTTCCCATTTTTTTTCGAAAAAAACTTACAATCAATCCACAATATATTCACAGATGAAAAAGTTTTCATTTAAGGGATTTTGCTAAATTTTTACCTTAAAATTTGAATTATCCATAGCATTTGTTAGTCACATTTTTCGGGAATATATTTGGTAGTAAAGTTGTTTATTACTGTTAGCTACTTGTGGTTAGCTCTGTAAAAGGAATAAGGTAATTTTTTATTTAGGGGGGAGTTTTACGTTTATCACAGAAATTCTTAATAACTTTGAGGATAGAATAGTGAGTATTGGGAGTAATTATTTGAAAATGCAATGTTAATTAAGCCATAAAAAAAGCCCTAGCAAAATAAATTACTAGAGCTTTAGATGATTTTCAGTTTCAGTTATTTATTTCTTTACACCATCAATGATGATTTCTTTATTAAATACTTTTTCGCAGTATTTACATTTTAGCTGTATTTTACCATTATTGTTAATAATTTTAAATTCACTTATAGCTGCATGTTCTACATGGGTAATGCAGTTTGAATTTGGGCAGGCAAATACTTCAGTAATTTTTTCAGGGAGGGCAATAGTTCTTTTTTCTACCACTCTGAAATCTTTAATGATATTAACAGTAGCATTTGGAGCAAATAACGCTAGCTGATTAGTTTGCGCTTCAGTAAGGCTAACATTTTCAACTTTAATAATATCCTTATGACCTAAAGCTTTTGAAGGAAGATTAAAACCTACAGTAATACGTTCATGATTATCTAAAATATGAAATAATTTTAAAATATTTAATCCATTACCTGCTGGGATATGGTCAATAACTGAACCATTGCAGATTGCCTCAACCTGTAACTGTGTTTTTTCAGCCATGTTATAACTCCTCATTAAGCACTAATGAAAGTAATGCTTGACGTGCATACACCCCATTAGAAGCTTGCTGGAAGTAGTAGGCATAAGGTGTCTTATCTACTTCTAGGGTGATTTCATCAATGCGTGGTAGTGGGTGCAATACCTTGAGATTTGGTTTAGCACCTGCAAAACTTTCAGGGGTAAGCACAAACTTAGCACGTAAGTGGCGATACTCAGTTTCATCAAAGCGTTCTTTTTGCACGCGGGTCATATAAAGAATATCTACTTCCTTAATAGCCTCTTCAATAGTATTTACAATATGATATTCAATATTATTAGCTTCATATTCGTCAAGAATATATTCAGGCATGGCCAAACTTTCAGGGGAAACTAAGAAGATTTTAGCATTATAGTGGCAAAGAGCTTGTGAAAGTGAATGAACTGTTCTGCCATATTTTAAGTCACCAACAAAGGCAATAGAAATATTGTCTAGTCTTTTTTGGGTTTCATAAATAGTAAAGAGATCTAGTAAGGTTTGTGATGGGTGTTGATTAGAACCATCACCTGCGTTAATAATAGGCACCTTAGATACATCGGCAGCTAAGCGTGCTGCACCTTCACGGTGGTGGCGCATTACTAATGCATCAGCATAAGAGGTAATAATACGAATAGAGTCAGCTAGAGTTTCCCCTTTTTTAGCTAAAGAGGTATTTCCTGCATCAGAAAAACCTATAACTCTACCACCTAAGCGTTGAATCGCTGTTTCAAAAGAAAGACGAGTACGAGTTGAAGCTTCAAAGAAGCAACTAGCAATAAGTTTATCTTTTAGGAGATCATTTCGAGGATGAGCTTTAAGCTCTTGAGCTGTATGCACTATCAATTCAAGATCGTCTTTAGATAATTCAGATATTGAAATGATATTCTTATGGAATAAAGAATTTGCCATCATCTTGGTCCTACATCATTGGGCATTACATAATGCCATTTACGGGAGCCAGACTAATCTTTATAGATAAATTCTCAGATTAGCAAGCTATCTGAAAAACACATTATATTATGTTGTAAGAATAAAAATAACAAAAATCTGAAAATATACGTAAAAAAATGAGAAATGGTTAGTAAAGCAACAATGTTTTTTAAAATTTCACAGAAAATATATAGGTAAAATGAATTATCCTGCATGAAAAATGCACATTTTAATAATTATTGTTAAAAAGAGCTTTACTTTTTTTTATAACTCTGTATTATACACACTCACGTAGGGGCGTAGTTCTAATGGTAGAACAGCGGTCTCCAAAACCGACGGTTGTGAGTTCGAGTCTTACCGCCCCTGCCAGTTCAAAGCATCCTATCTTTAAATTCTCTACTTTTCCAGCGATACTAAAATTATACCTTAGTACTATATTTTATTAAGTTAATTATAAATAAAAGCATTATTTGATTTTCCTTAATAATTTACTTGAAAGACTAGTATCAAATGTCCAGATATGATCAAAGATATTCATTAGAGCCGTTTTGCCATATTTTGATAAACATATAGCATTAAAACGATTCCCTTTTGTTTTTACTTTGTTTATCTCAGTGATAGTTTCAGGTTTTAGGCGCTGGGCAATAAAATCAGAGATTAGTACTACATCAGCATTCTGGTAATTTTTTGCAATTTTATTTAAGATGGTTTCTATTACAGGTTCAAAATCGGTACCACCTTTAATCGACTTTGATAAAAACGCTAAAACTTCGGATAAATCACCGTATTTAGTAAGTTCATAAGTGCAGATAGTCGTTGAAAACATACAGACATAGACGCTTCTATTTTCTGCATAGGCTATTTGTAGTAGCGCAAAACATAACGCTTTAGCCGCTTCTTGTGGATAACCACTCATAGAGCCTGAGGTATCAATGGCAACAATAAATGGTCCTTTTGGTTCAATAAGTTCACCACTTTTAGCATGAATGCTATGAACTTCTTTTAAGGCGTAATCTTCTCCCTGAAAATTATGGTTTAAGAGTCTTTTATTGGCATATCGGTAAAAAAAGTCACTTTCAATATCATGGTCTGATAAATAAACTAGTTCAGAAGGAACTAAACGCACAATGTTATCGCCATGAATAAGTCCAACAATATCATCAGGCATATTGGTTTGCGTAGTTAGTTCATTGGTCTTAAAAGTTTCCTCCTCAAAGTGCTCGACATTTTTTGGAGAGTTATAGGAGGCTTTACCAAGCTCTTCGGCTATCTTTTTTAATTCTTTGTTTTTACTTAAAAATTTGGCATAATGGCGCAAATGTTTTAAATCATCATATAGTATTACGCTTCGGCTCAAATCCCAGAGTTTACCAGGATGCGTTGGGGCAATAGTATGATCAACAATATGGGCTATTTTTAGGCGCTTTTGAATTTCGTTTTCAATGACAGTTCTTTCTTTTTCAGCATAAAGTATCTCTTCACGCATCAGCATAGTCGAAAGATGCTCTTGCCATTTTAGAAGAAAAATCTTAATTTGTAATAGACCATCACTTTGCTTTATTAAGGGCTTAAACTCTAAGGCATTAGCTCTAAAGGGGCTAGTATTAGGTATATTATCAATAATAACATCAATATTTGCCTGAATATCAGTATCTTGATAATTTTTAATTCTGGCAAAGTAGGTAAGTTCTTTTTCTAGTTCCTCGCTAATTTTATAGCGCTGAATTTTTTTGCTGGTTTTCAGGGTAAGCTCTTGGAGATTATTTTCAATAATAGTTTTTAATGATTTCTTATGCTCAGTTAATTCTTTAAATCCAGGTATAAGTTCTACATCATCAATAAGTGTAGTAAAAAGTTTTTGATCATTAAGATTTAATAATTTCCCAGCTTCCCCGATTTCCATGTTTAGCTTAACTCCTCCTCAATAACGCTTAATTCGTCATTAAGGTTATCAAATTGCGCTGCAATAAGCTTCTTTTTTTCATGGAGCTGATTGATACTTTGGGTAATTTCAAGCATTATATCTTCGGAGATAAATAAATGATCTGCATTAGCCTGAAATCTATTTTGGCTAAAGGTGATAAGTTTATTAATATTCTCAAAATCAGTTAATAGAGTCGTTAGCTGCTGTTGCCATTTAGCTTTTAACCACTTTGGGCACCCTGTGCGTTTTACAAAGGTCATGCCGATAATCTTACCACTATGACTTCTTGCTACTAAGTTATTCTTACTATCCACTGTAAAATTTATTTCAACAATAGTATTATCATTTAAATGAATAGGAACAGCACCAGTTGAGCGAATCCAGCGTCTTAAAGCTTTATTTTCAACTGTGGCGGTTCTGGTGATAACATCGATATTATCAGGATCAAAATGACATTCATCAAGAAAGACTATACGTTGCTTTTGGGCATGAGCATCTAAATCATTAATAGCAAAGTTTAAGACATAATCATTTTTAGTCTTTATAAGCGAATGGCTTTTAGGGCTCATTTTTATGCCAATATCATTGATAATATTAGTAATAACTTGCGAGATATTCATAGCTAAATCTTCAAGTTTTATTAAGCAATCTTCTTGCTTATAAAGTTTAGTTATCGCATATTTTTTAATGATATCATAGACATGCTGCCTGTTATGTAGGGTATTCCACATAATATCTTTAATAAGCAGTAAATCAATTTTTTCAACTTGTACTCGGCCATTAAAATAAGCACTTGCGCACATTAGATGATATGCTTTTTTCCATCTACGATCGGAAATATAAAGCGTTGATAAGGTAATCATTTGTTGCTTTACATTTTCAGATTGGGTTGAATCATTGTTTTGCGCTTTTTCAGTAAGTTTCTCAAGTTCCCCTTTAAGGTAATACAAATCTTCAAATACTTCATTAGTAACAGCAATTTTACTAATTTCTTCTTGCCAAATCTTAAGTTCACTTTCTTTAATTTTTAAGCGATCGGCAATATGATGCTCAGAGTATTGATGAGTGAGCATACTCTTAAAGTTTTGCTTATTTTTCAATGGATCGAGCCAAATACGAATTAACATTCGGTCATAAAGCGCCTCAAGACCTGAATTTTGTTCTGGTAATTCGTTAGAAGCTGTAATAAGTAGGTGTAGTGGAATATGCTCGGTTACTTCCCCGTTTTTAAAGATGCGTTCATTAATCACGGTAAGAAGAGTATTTAATATCGCAGGACCTGATTTCCAGATTTCATCTAAAAAAACCACATGAGCTTTTGGTAGATAACCACCAGTTAAGCGTTCATATTTACCTTCTTCTTTTAAAGCTTTAATAGATATTGGACCGAATACCTCTTCAGGAGTTGAGAATCTAGTCATTAAGTATTCAAAACTATTTATTTCTTCAAAAGCTTCTGATAAACGGCGAGCTATCATACTTTTAGCAATACCAGGAGGACCTAACATAAAGACACTTTCCCCACATAAAGCTGCAAGCATACAAAGCTTTATGGCATTTTTTCTTTCAAAAAGCCCTTCGTTTAATGAGGAAATTAGTGCACTAATGCGATTTTTTAGATCTAAATTATTCATAAGTTTTTTTGTTTAATAGTAAATGTGTTATGGGTATTTTACTATGATTTACGAAAAAAACACCATAAATCAATAAGCTTTTAAGGAAAGAGCAATGATTTTGCTAAAATTAGGAAACCCTAAGCCTAGTTTTTAGCTAGACTTAAGGTTTTAGGAGGAGTTATTCTTCTAGTTGCGCAACTATCGAGCGAGTTTCGTAGTTAATAGAAGCGATAGAAACTTTTATGGTATCGGTAAGCTTATAACGCACCTCACCATTTATCATAAAGACCATTTTATATTGATCAAAGTTAATAAGTTTTCTGTCTTTACAGATAAAACTTGCTGGTATAAAAGCACCAGCTCCGTTTTCAAGGAGGCGAATACGCAATCCACCACGAGATATTTCAAAAATTTCTGCCTCAAATACAGTCTTATTTTGCATATAAGGCTCAAGATATTTTACATATAACCAGTCTTTTACATTACGCTCTGCTACTCGGTTAATTTTTTTAGCTGCATTCATAAGCTCAATAGTTTCACTATTTGGAATCTTTGGGTGAGCAGAAGAAATAAGAGCAGACTTAATTAGGCGATGATTTATCATATCTCCAAATTTTCTGATAGGACTTGTCCAGGTAGCATAGTAATCAAGACCTAAACCAAAGTGCGAGGCAGGGGTAGGTGATATTTGGGCATAAACTTGGTATTTACGTAAACGAGCATCATAGTATGGATTATCTAAAGAATCGATATAGCGTTTAACGGCAATAAATCCTGCCATAGATAAAAGATGCGCATCTTCAATATTGCTATAACCAATTTCTGTTAAAAATTCTTTGATTTCACTGATTTTTTCTATATCAAAACCAGTATGAACATTAAAGATACCAGCGTTAAAGGTTGTAGCAAGGAAGCGTCCTGCACAAGTATTGGCAGCGATCATAGCTTCTTCTACGATTTTATTTGCTACTCGGCGAGTAGTAATCTTTATTTCTTTTAAAGCACCAGCTTCATCTAACACAAATTCATATTCAGGTTTATCTTTAAAGATGCTAGTATTTTTAGCACGATAATTAAAACGTATAACTGAAAATTCTTCTAAGATCTTTATTTGTTTTAGTACTTCAGGTGATGGATTAAAATCAGTCTCTTTTCCTTCAAGTAAATCAGATACTTTATCGTAAATGAGTTTTCCTTGAGATTTAATGATGGCTAAATCAAATTTAATGTTTTCATCAACCTTACCATCTGCACCAATTTGGATACTACCAACAAGAACGTTACGCACCGTGTTTTCACGTAGTGAACATAAGTCGTCACTTAATGTTCTTGGGAGCATTGGAATATCATGCCCTGGTAAGTAAATAGAGAAAGCACGTACACTTGCTTCTTTATCTAAATTATCATCCTCAGCAATATAAGCAGTAGGATCAGCAATAGCTACCCAAAGTTTAAATGAGCCATCATTAAACTTTTCAATATAAAGGGCGTCGTCCATATCTTTAGTTTTTTCACTATCGATAGTCACAAAAGGAAGATGAGTTAAATCAGTACGTGGGTAAGATTCTTCTAAACAAGCATATTCCCCTTTATCAAAAGGAGGTTCCTTAGGTAAAGCAAGTCCTCTAAGAGTTACCCACCAAGGAGCTTGAGGATTATTAGCCTCAGTAATATATTCGGTAATTTCTGCCATATGGTATTTGCCAGTATTCATGGCATGTTCTGTTAAATTAGCTATAACCCAGTCTCCGTTTTTTAAAGTGATATTCTTAAGGCGATTTTTAGCACGAATAGGAATCTTAATAGCTGGGTGATCAGGAATAATATATAAAAAACCATCTTTATAAGAAATTCTAGCAACAAAGCGGGTTAAAAATGGAGTAATAAGCTTAACTGGTTTGGCTTGAACTTTATCACCAATTGAAATGATTTCAACTTGAATTCTATCGCCATGGAATAAGTTTCTCATTGGCGCAGGAGGAATAAAATATGTTTCTTTTTCCGTATCTAAAAAGCCATAACCTTTATCGGTGGCTTTCACGATACCTTCTTTAAGCTGTTTATTTTCTTCGTGACTTTTCTTTAATTGTTGTAAAACTGGATTATCAAATAACATGAATGTTCCTAAAAAATAATATTCCCTTCATGACTCTAAATGGTAATAAATAATGGCTAATAAAAAGAGTCATAGTAATTTAGAATTTGGAAAATATAGGGAATTTTTGGCGAATATAAATTATCGGCTAATTTTACCATAAAGTAAGGTTCTTTGCCTAAATTTTATAAAACAAAGCTACGCTAATAAAGCTTTATCAGATAGGTAAAAGCGCCTTTTAAATAATTAAAAATAATTAAGTTACTCCCAGGATATCAATAGTTTTTACGCAAGAAATTAAGATGTAGTTTACAGTTTGTACTAAGCTTATAATCATCTTTTACACATACTTATCCACATTTGAATATTATTGCCTATTTTAACTTTTATTAGAATAGGTAGGGCAGTCAGGATTGCTACAATAGTGCACCGCCCCATCTTTATTTGTGATTAAATAAATCTTTCCTTCTTTACATGTTTGGCAGGTAATATTAGACTCATTTTTAGGAACAAAAATAGTATCGTTAAGCTTACAATCTTTTTGAATTTCTTCTAAAAATGAAGATTTATTATTTCTTACTGAAAGTAAAAAAATACGGCGCTTAGCTCTAGTAAGGGCTACATAGAATAATCTGCGCTCTTCACTTTGGGGATAAGTATCAGGGGAAATATAAAGATGGCGCACATCATCTTGGGAATCTCTACTAGTTGGAAACCCAAAGCCACTTTTAGTTAAGCCTGGAATAATAATGTAATCAGCCTCAAGCCCTTTAGCTGAGTGAATAGTACTAAAGCTAATAGAGAATTTATTAGTTCTTAGTGCTTTGGCAGGGTGGGTGAGATTTTCTAAAATCTTATATCGTCCAAGCACCATAATACTTACATGATTATCATCTTTGCATTCATCACTATTTATAATATCTTGGCAAATATCATAGATAGCTACTAAAAAATCATCCTCAGTAGGTAAACTTAAACACATAGTCGGATTAGGATAAGCTTTTTGTAAAGAGTGAGGGGTTTTTCTAAGCTGAAATGGATTTTTTTGGATAAAGTTACTGGCAATTTGGGTAATATCAGGATTACATCTAAAGCCTTGATTAAGTTCTAAGGTATCGCATTCTCCAAAATGCTTATTAAACTTTGTCATAATCTCAATAACGGAACCTGCATAAAGGTTAATACTTTGCCAGTCATCGCCAACAGCAAATAATCTTACCTCTTCATTTTGTAGTAACGCCTTAATGAGTGATGCTCGTGATGGACTCATATCTTGCGCCTCATCTACCATGATGTATTTAAATGGTAAGATTACATGATTGGTTGTTAATATTTTTACCGAGCCACTTATTAGTTCAGCAAAGCTTATTTTATTAGTCAGCTTTTTATAATGTTTCTCAAAAAATGCGCAAAGATGAATTAGCAAATAATTATGAACATTGCCCCAGTTAGATTGTTGAAAATAATTTTCAATGTTTTGATAGGTTTGCTTAAATTCATGTTT
The DNA here is from genome assembly GCA_944393045.1 of uncultured Succinivibrionaceae bacterium. Classification (GTDB taxonomy): domain Bacteria; phylum Pseudomonadota; class Gammaproteobacteria; order Enterobacterales; family Succinivibrionaceae; genus HGM20899. Next base: position 16,992 of record CALXYT010000021.1, read on the forward strand.
TAAACAAAACTCGCTAATAACAAGATCAAGATATTTTACTGGTAACATGTGATCAGTAAAAAATAGGGTAGTATTAAGGGTAAGAACTTTGGTTTTAAGTAAGAACTTAATAACTCTAAGAAGGATTATTGGTCTTGTAAAATCTATTAAAGTAAGATTGAGTACTTTTGGATTTTCTTTTTTAAAGCCTGGGTTTTCTTTATGAACACGAATGATAATGGTAGTTTTTTTTTCATTAGTAAGGCTTATAGTGAAATTTTTAGTAGTTACGGTATATTTGGGGGCAAATTCTTGTTTTAAAAGAGTTTTTAGGTAATCTTTTAACTTTTGAGCTAAAGTTTCAATTTTAGGTTTTTTATAGAACGCTCTTTCTTCTACTTGTAAAAAAAGATAGCTTAGTAGAGTAATTTTAAAAGGCAAATTACTGTTTATGGTCTCTTTTAAAAATAATAACTTTTCAGGTTTAGTAAATTCACCTGTGCGGTAGTTTTGGGTTGGTAAAAGCTTGCGAATAATATTATAACTAAAACCATGAAAGGTAAAAACGTTAATAGAACTTGTGGGGATATTTATCCCAAAACGTTGTAACCTAGCATTAATGCGTTCTTTTAATTCAATAGTGGTGCTTTTATTAAAGGCAAGCACTAGTATTTCTTCAGGATTAAGTAACTTATTTTTTATTAAATACGCATATTTGGCTACCATTACTGAGGTTTTACCACTACCTGCAGAGGCATTAACTAAGGTGCGATCATTATAGTTAATTACTGCATAACGCTGCTCCATAGTAAGGGGTGATTTTTCAATAACATTAAAAAATTCCTCATCTCTTGCCAAGATCTCCTCATACTTAGCTTTTAGGTAATTTGCCCTAATTTTTGGGTAGGTAAGTAAATAATCCTCAATTACCTCAAAAAAACTTTGATTGGTAATATAAGTTTGGGCAATGGCTTTAATATCCTCTTTACTATAATTGTCAAGAAGGTATTTAGGGCTTTTTCTAACATATTTGGTAAATTTCTTATTGTTAGAGGAAAGTAGCCAATTATCTTGGGAATAAGCTTTATCTAATTGACTTTTTAAGTCACTATGCCATTTTTTTATGGCAATAAGTTCATCTTTAATATGTTCTAGTTCTTTAGTGTATTCGTTAAATCTTGCAATGATATGCTCGCCTTTGGCAGTAGTAATATTAGTTAAAGCAAAAGGCGTAATAGCTGGATCCTTTAGCGTGATAATAAGGTAATTATCTAACAGATTAGTAGATAGGGTAATATTATCTATCTCATTTACTTTAAAAAAAATAGTATCCCCATTTAGGGTTAAAGAAATCCCTAGAATAGATATTTCCAAATTCCATTTAGCAAAAGTAAAAATACGTGGCGCTCCCATTGATTAGTCTTTTAGTAATAAATGAGAGTCAATATAGCTTATTTGATGCGATTTTAAAAGTATACAAGCCCATAAAATATAAGAATAAGAAAGATTAATAGTTATGCAAGATGGGGTGATATTCTTTTTTTGTGGCTAAGTTTTTTGATAGTAGGTAAAATATTGAAGTTTTTAGCATAGTTATAAGGGAGATGGTAATGTTAGATGAACTAGTTTTAAAGGAGCTAGGCATACAGACATTTATTGTTAATGATTATGCAAAGTTTAAAGTATATTCACAAGATGCTGTAAATCTTGAGATTTATCATTCTCTGCCGATTTTTGCACTAATTTATGAAGAAAAGCTTGCTAAAGCGTATCTGTATAATTTATATGGCTATTTAAAAAGTTTAACTTACCCAGTTTTTTGGGTTTATAGCGCAAATGAACCAAATTTTACTAACGAGCAAAAATCGCAACTTGTAGTGGTAGGTCCCTCTATAAGTGTTTATGGTAATGATACCCCCCCACCTTTACCAATAGATATCCAGCTAGAGCCAACAGATGAAAGTAAAAAAGCATTTTGGGTAAAAATTCAAGGGTATTTAAAGAAGTATAGCGCTCTAAATCTTCCTAGGATTCCGCAAAATGCCCATATTTATTTAGATAGCTATCTTATTAGTAATCCTAAAACCTTTGGTAAATGGGTGCTAAACCTTTGTGGCTTTTTAGAGTTTAATAAAATAAAAGTTGAGTACGTTTTAGATCAAGATATTGCTAAATTACCAAAATCTTCCTTAGTAATTACCGCTAAAGATTCTCAAGTTTATCCTATGCTTACTCAAGATAAGGATCGCAAGTATTTAGTAGTTGATGAAAAGCTTTCTTATGATGATCAAAAGAAAGAGCTTTTTAAGCAATTGCTTGCGCAAAAATATCTTAAACGTGATGAGCAAAATGCTAATATTTTTACTATAGGTGAAATGTTTTAAAGGCAAAAACATCATGAAGATTGAGCAATTAGATGATTCCCCTCAAATCTTAAGTAATATGGTGCAAATAGAGCAAATGGCACATATTTCGCCATGGTCAGAAGCAATTTTAAAGTCCTCATTTGCTAAAAACTATAAAGTTTTTGGCGTAATGCTCGATGATGATACTTTAGTAGGGTATGCTATTTTTAATTATATTTTTGATCAAGCAGAATTACAAAACATTGCCATTAGTCCTAAAGAGCAGGGTAATGGTTATGGTAGATTTCTTTTAACATATGCTTTAAAGGCTATGCAAGATGAGGGTATTCATAAAATCTTTTTAGAGGTACGCACTAGTAATTATAAAGCTATACAATTATATAAAAGTGTGGGGTTTTTAGAGGACTTTATCCGTAAAAATTATTATCATACCAAAGATATGGGGCATGAAGATGCACTTTGCATGAGTTTGGATTGCTAGAATTTATGAAGATTTGTCTTTTTTTACTAAGCTATGCACTAATATTAGGTATTTTTATGGCAGCTCCTGGTAATGCTGCAATTTATCGCTATGTAGATGAAAATGGCACTGTTTCATATACTGATGATTTAGAGGAAGCTGAAGATTATGATTATGATGAATATGATGATTATGGCGAGCCAAATCCTGATAATGTATTCTTTGTTTACGATGAAACTACTCATACTTTAGCAATTAAAAACCTTTTTAATAGTGAAATTGTTGTTAAGGTAATGGTTTCAACCATGGAGAATTTAGAATCTGATATCTCCTTTAATCAAGCTATTGAAATTCCTGCAAATACAGTCTATAACTTAGGTTATTTTAAATATAACGGTACTGAGCAATTAGATTTAACTAGAACTTTCTCTATCGGTAAATTATATCATGGTGATTTTACTGAATACTTCACCACACAATCTGCAGAACTTATTGTACCTTTTGCAGGTAAACATAAAGTTACCCAAGGTTGGCAAGGAAGGTTTTCACATAATGGACCAAAGAGTAGATATGCTATCGATGTCTCAATGCCTGAAGGAACTCCTATTTTGGCAGTAAAAGATGGCAAAATTATCGATATGAAGATGAATTCTACCTTAGGAGGTTCAAATCCAAAATATCGTCCATATGCTAATTATATTCGTATTGCTCATGATGATGGCGTTATGAGTCTATATGTGCATTTACGTGGTAATACTGAGCAGTTTAAGATTGGTGATAGGGTAAAACAAGGTGATGTAATAGCTTTTTCAGGCAATACTGGTTATACAACAGGACCGCATCTACACTTTGTGATGCAATCAAATACCGATAATGGTGTAAGAGCTATTAAATATAAATTTGGCTCGGTTGAACCAAAAACAGGCACTATGCTTTACGGTAGATAATAAAAAGCGTCTTATTTTTTAGTAAAAAACTTACCTACCTACATTAAAAAAGGTGTATTTATTAGCATAAAGGAAGTTTTTGGTAGATTTTTGGCTTTCCTTATATTTTTTATTTGCATGGTTTTTATGATAGCCAAACCCTAAAAAATTATTAAGCTATAAGGGGTTTAGACTACTTTTTTATTAACATTACATTAGCCTTTTAATAAAGATTGTTTTATTTAGACGTTTTTTGCATAACGTAAAGTAAATTTTTGTTGTATAATCTGTACATTAAAAGTTTTCTCGTTTTTCCGGTAACTATTTTATAACCAAATTTGAAGAGAATATTTTTTCGTAATTGAATTTGATTGACCTTATCTTATCTCTTTTACGTCTATTTTTTTCTTGCTTGGGAAAAAATTGTTACCATGTTATATATTTATTCAGGAACTAAATAATGCAGATTGGTATCCCTAAAGAGAGTTTCCAAGGAGAAACTCGAGTTGCCGCTACCCCTGCTACGGTGCTTGCTCTAAAGAAGCTAGGTTTTACTGTTCTTGTTCAGCAAGGCGCAGGTGAAAATGCTAGTTTTGAAGATAATGCATACGTAGAAGCTGGAGCACAGATTGGTACAGCAGATGAAGTTTGGGCATCTCCTTTAATTTATAAAGTATTAGCTCCAAATGATCAGGAAATTGCCAAGCTTAAGGAAGGTACAACCTTAGTATCATTTATTTGGCCAGCTCAGCATCCAGAATTAGTAGAAAAGCTTCAAGCTAAGAAAGTAACCGTGTTAGCAATGGACATGGTACCACGTATTTCACGTGCTCAGGCTTTAGATGCTTTATCATCAACCGCTAACATCAGTGGTTATCGTGCAGTAGTAGAAGCAGCTCATGAATTTGGTCGTTTCTTCTGTGGTCAGGTAACAGCAGCTGGTAAAGTTCCTCCTGCTAAGGTATTAGTAATAGGTGCAGGTGTTGCTGGTTTAGCTGCAATTGGTGCTGCCCACTCATTAGGTGCTATTGTAAGAGCTTTCGATACTCGTTTAGAAGTAGCAGACCAGATCCACTCTATGGGTGGTGAATTCTTAAAGCTTGACTTTAAGGAAAAAGAAGATGGTTCATCATCTGATGGTTATGCTAAGACCATGAGTAAGGAATTTATCGAAGCAGAAATGGCGCTTTTTGCTAAGCAAGCTAAAGATGTTGATATTATTATCACCACAGCTGCTATTCCAGGTAAACCTGCTCCAAAACTTATCACCAAAGAAATGGTTGAGAGCATGAAGAATGGTTCAGTTATTGTGGACCTTGCAGCTGCAACTGGTGGTAACTGTGAAGTAACTCAGGCGGGTAAGGTATTTACTACTGCTAATGGCGTAAAGGTTATTGGTTATACTGATTTACCATGCCGTTTACCAGCTCAGTCATCACAGCTTTACTCTACTAACTTAGTAAATCTTACTAAGCTTCTTTCAAAAGAAAAAGATGGCAATATTTTAGTAAACTTTGAGGATGTTGTACTACGTAATATGACAGTAGTAAACAATGGTGAAGTTACTTTCCCACCTCCAAAGATTAGCGTAAGTGCTGCTCCAACAGAGCAAAAGCCTGCAGCTCCTGTTAAGAAAGAAGAACCAAAGCGCAATCCTGCTATTAAGTATGTAGCTCTTGCTTCACTAATTATTGTTATGGCATTAATTGGTATTTTTGCTCCAGCATCATTCTTACCACACTTTACTGTGTTTGTTTTAGCATGTGTAGTTGGTTACTATGTAGTATGGAATGTTTCTCATTCTTTACATACTCCACTTATGTCAGTAACAAACGCTATTAGTGGTATTATCATCGTTGGTGGCTTAGTACAAGTTGCTAACTTTGGTGCAACTAATTCATATGTTATTGCTTTCTTATGCTTTGTAGCTATCCTAATTGCATCTATCAATATTTTTGGTGGTTTCGCAGTAACTAAGCGTATGCTCAAGATGTTTAGAAAGGAGGAAACTAAGTAATGTCAGGTTTAATTCACGTAGCATACATAATTTCTGCGTTATTATTTATTCTTAGTTTAGCAGGTCTTTCTAAGCAAGAAACTGCTAAGCTTGGTTGTACCTCTGGTATTGTTGGTATGACTATTGCGTTACTTGCAACATTTGTTGGTGTTGATACAGTAATAGGTTGGGTAATTATTGTAATTGCCATGATTGTTGGTGCTGCTATTGGTCTATATTTAGCTGCTAAGGTTGAGATGACTCAGATGCCAGAACTCGTTGCTATGTTACATAGCTTTGTAGGTTTAGCAGCAGTACTTGTTGGTTTCAATAGCTTTATTGAGTTAATGCCATCTTCTTCAATCACTGTTTCTGCTAATGCTTCATTACAAGAAGTTGCTACAATCCTTGAACAGGCAAAGGGCGCAGTTGCAGGTCATGCAGAGCTTTCAGCTGCTGAAATTAACATTCACTTAGTTGAAATCTTCTTAGGCGTATTTATCGGTGCTGTAACCTTCACAGGTTCTATCGTAGCATACGGTAAGCTTAACGGTGGTTTTAGTTTAGCAATCTTTAAGTCAAAGCCTTTAATGCTTCCAATGCGTCATTGGTTGAACGTTGCTGCTTTAGTAGTTTCATTTGCGCTTTTAATAGTGTTTATGATTACTGCTGGTAATGATGCAGTAATTCCTTTAACTTGCTTAATCGTAATGACTGCAATTGCTTTCCTCTTTGGTATCCACCTTGTAGCATCAATCGGTGGTGCTGATATGCCAGTTGTTATCTCTATGCTTAACTCATATTCAGGTTGGGCAGCAGCTGCAGCTGGTTTTATGTTAAGCAATGACCTTTTAATTGTAACAGGTTCATTAGTAGGTTCATCAGGTGCAATCCTTTCATATATTATGTGTAAGGCTATGAACCGTTCATTTATGTCTGTTATTCTCGGTGGTTTTGGTAATGCTCCAGCAGCTGCTGCTGATGAAGAACAGGGTGAATACCGTGAAATGAAGTGTAATGATGTTGCAGAACTTTTAAAGAATGCAAGCTCAGTAATTATCACCCCAGGTTACGGTATGGCTGTAGCTCAGGCACAGTACCCAGTTGCTGAAATGACTGCTAAGCTTCGTGCTAAGGGCGTCAATGTACGTTTCGGTATTCATCCTGTTGCAGGTCGTCTACCAGGCCATATGAACGTATTACTTGCTGAAGCTAAGGTTCCATACGATATCGTGCTTGAAATGGATGAAATCAATGATGATTTTTCTGATACTGATGTAGTATTAGTAATCGGTGCTAACGATACTGTAAACCCAGCTGCCTTAGAAAATCCAAACAGCCCAATTGCTGGTATGCCAGTACTTGAAGTTTGGAAGGCTAAGAATGTAGTTGTATTTAAGCGTTCAATGAATACAGGTTACGCTGGTGTACAGAATCCATTATTCTTTAAGGAAAACACCTATATGTGCTTTGGTGATGCTAAGAAGAGTGTGGATGAAATTGTTAAGGGGCTTGATTAATTAACTAATAGTTAATCACTAAAAAAGGGGAGCGTATGCTCCCTTTTTTAGTATGTGTGGTATGCTTATTTCCTGATGGGGAAAAGCGACCTCCTGGGATGTCAATCTCCGTCAGAATGAGCACTATGAAGATAAATTCCCGGATAGTAGCTTTTTATCAGACTGCGGAGGGCTGGAAAGTATCCTTTCACAAGAAGAGTAGAGATAAATTCACAAAGAAGATGCGCGAAATTCTGATGAGGAAAAGTCTTAGCGGAAAACAAAGCCCCAGAAGCAATTTAATACAGTTTTAAAGGTGGTATAACTACTTCTGGCCAGGTATCAGTAAATCCCATATGAATAGGGAAGATGCCTGGATAAGAAGGAGAATACGCCTAATACTTGTAGTGTCATGGAAAATAAGCGCAACTATACTGGAATTTATGTTTAATGGTAAAGCCTGCTACTATGAAGTCGTACGGTGGTTTTTTCTAGAGGAGCGAAAGGATAAAACCAATCCTCCTACTTTACTCGCCTAAAGCAAATAGCCAAATAAAACAAGACTAAAATTAATACAAAAACTTAAGCCCAAGAGTAACCTTGGGCTTAAAGGAAAAAAAGAAAAATTTAACTTTAAGTTAATTTGCAGGGCTAGTAAAAGCCTCATGTTTAAAATTGATTTTTAAAATTGGCGTTTGACCTGCAAGGCAATTACCTTCTGCTTTTTCTAACTTACCTATACGAGGTTGATCAGAAGAGGATATTAACACAGGGGTAATAGTTGATTTAGCATGATTTTGGATATAATTTAAGTTAAGGTTAATAAGCGTTTCACCAGTCTTAACATTATCACCTTCTTGCACTACACGCATAAATCCTTCGCCTTTAAGTTCAACAGTATCAATACCTATGTGAATAAATAGGACAATGTTATCTGGGATAGTTTTTAAGACGATAGCATGGTTTGTTTCAAAGATTTCAATAACGGTGCAATTACAAGGAGCAACTATTTTATCGCCTGTTGGCTGGATAGCTATACCTTCGCCGATAATTTTTTCAGAAAAAACAACATCAGGAACATCCTCAATAGGAATTACTGTGCCACTGATTGGCGCACAGATAGTTAAATCAGCTGTAGATTCTTCCTTGTGTGACAATTTAAATGAAAACCAGCTCATAAAAGCTCCAAGTGCAATTAAGTAATTAAACTTAGTATAGTAGTACTAAACTTATAATAACATAAAATTTAAGATCTACTATTGATTAGTTCCTTGTTTAGTTCAAGAATTTCGGCTTTTGTTTTAATTTTAGCAATACGCTCGCTTAAATCAGTAGATAAGTTGATATCGGTAGAATGCACAGTATCAAGTAGTTTTGAGAGGTAAAAAGGGGCAACAGAAAATACGTCTAACCCTAGTGCCATAAGAAGGGCTAGGTAATTTAGATTATGAACTAATTCGCCACAGATGCAGACCTCGATATTAGCTTTTTTAGCGTTATCAACAGTTAGAGCAATTAGTTTTAGTACTGCAGGAGTAAGTTCATCATTGCGATGAGTTGCCACCTCTCTACTACAAGCCTCGGTATATTGCGTTAAATCATTAGTACCAATGGAGAAGAAATCTACTAATTTTGCCAAATCACCACTCATTAGCGCCCCGGCTGGCGTTTCAATCATAATACCAATAGACACATTGCTAATTTTTACGCCTTCTTTAATAAGGTTATCTTTTACTTTATTGTAAAGATTAACCAAACTTGCTAGCTCATCATATTCACTTACCATAGGGAACATGATTTTCATGGTACCAAATTCTGATGCCCTAAGTAACGCCCGAAGCTGGCGCACGATAGTATTTGTATTAGTGGCTCCAATGGTGTTTTCCCCAACATTAAAAGCTGTTTGGGTAGTCATATAAAGAGGTAATTTATCGGCGTTAAAATCAAAAGTTCTAAAGTTTACCGAGTATTTGTCTGGTAGGGAGCTAAGAATTTGTTTATATATAAAAAACTGTTCTTCTTCTGAAGGTTCTCTAGTGTAGTTCATAAAGAGAAATTCAGTGCGGAATAACCCAATACCAGAACTAGGATAATGTTTTAAATTATTAAGTTCTGCAATAGAACTAATATTAGCTAAAATTTTTATGATGCGTCCATTAGAAAGTTTGCGGTACTGGGCTATCATAGGATCAATAGCTGTACCTGATTGGATAGAGTTCTTAGTTTTTTGCTGAACACTCCAAATAAGTTCATCCAATGGATTGAGATAGATATGGTTATTGAAAGCATCAATAAGCACCATAGTATCATTGGTGATAATTTTTGTGGCATTTTTTACATTAAAGATAGCTGGAATCTTGGTGCTTCTAAGCACAATGGCAAGATGACTGTTAGTATTGCCATCTTCAAGTAAAATCCCCTTAATTTTATCGATATTTAAGGTAAGAAACTGCGCAGGTGTGATATTGTTGCATACTAAAATAATTTCTTCGGTAATGTTTGGTAAAACAATCTTTTTTTTATGTAATTCTAAAACTAAAGTTTCAGCTAGATTGCGAATTTCAAATTCATTATGTAAAACAAAAGGATCATTACTAGTAAGAAGCTCTGTTATATAGTCATGATAACTTTGCATTATGGCAGTTTCTGCGCATAAATGAGATACCTTAATGCGGGTTTTTATCTGCTCGGCGATATAAGGATCTATTAAATATAGAATAGCCGTTTCTAAAAAATCGCGAGCAGTTTGGGATGTGGCATTTTGCGCTTCATTTTTAAAAAGTTCATATGTGCGATCTCTTGCACTAGTGTAAAGAGCAATTTCATTATCTATCTGAGCATCAGAGATAAGCGTTTTTGTGATAGTTACAGGTTCATTCCTAAAAATCACTGCCTTTGCGTAGGCCACACCCTCTGTTATGATAAAACCATCACGCACAATAACATCCTAGCTATTTAAGCTACCACCTTAAAAGTTACTGATAAGCTGGGCAATAGAATCTACGGCATTTCTTGCATCTATGCCATCAGCGGTAATATAAAGCTCAGTATCTTTGCTTAGATCAATACTTTGCAAGCAAAAAATATTCTTCGCACTAACTGGAGCCGCGACTTTTGAAGAAACTTTAATAGTTGATTTAAATTTGTTAGCCAAAAATACAATTGAACTAACTTTTCTAGTTACTAAACCTTCGTAATTAGTAATTTTAACTTTGGTCTCTGCTACACACATAATATTACCTCGTCTCAGTCATCTGTAATGAGAAAATCAAATTTAAAAACGTATTTGTAATCAGTTTTGATATAGAGGTATTTATAATGTAATAAGTATGTTTCTTTAATAAGCCCTTTATTAATATAGCGGACAATGGTGCTAAAAGTGTAGTAATTTAAAAAAAAATTATAAAAATTTTGCTATTTATCGGGGACTGTCTAATTTTAAGAAAAAATCTTTCACCTTTTCAAGGAGAATATGTTTTTTTTAGTAAATTTTGGTATATTGTGGCATATAACGATTTGTTGTTTTAATGATTGTTTACTAAGAACTTTAGGTTTAGCGTATGACTTATTATCAGAAACTATTATAAAGCTATAAACTAAAAAGATCCCATAAACTTAAAAGAGATTAACTGATTTTTCTATGTGTACTGTAATATTACGTTCACTTTGTTTAGTAATTTTGTTATTAACATCAAGCGCTTATGCCTTGGTGTTACCACAAAGAAGTGCCCAAAATGAAATAAAATGGCAATTATTAGAGTTAGCTGTGGCTAATGTTGATGTAAGATTTGCTAAGCAGTTTGATAAGATTGTTCGTGCATCAGAGAGTAAAAATCACACCCTATACGCATCCGAACTTAAAAAAGGTTATTTTTTAATTAAGCATTTTCGTAATTACTTTGATGTGTTACCTTGGGAACAAAAGCAATACTTAACTGTAAAATTGCCTAAACTTATAGTTTCAGGGGCTTCTTCTGTTACTTATGATCACATGGCTCTTAATAATTCATTATTAGCTGATTTAATATCGCTTAGACCAAATGTTCCATATTATTTAAAGTATAGAGATTACATTAAGCATTATCTTACTACTAAAGATTTAAACCTGCCTAAGTACCGCTTTAAAGTTATCTCTAAAAAATCAAGTGGCGAAAGTGTCAATCAATTAAAAAGAGCTTTAAAAAAACTAGGTTTTTTAGATATAAATTGCCCGGAAGATGGCATGTATGATTTAGAGCTTAATGATGCTGTCAAGGCTTTACAAAGTGCTAATTCCTTAAAAGCTGATGGTATTGTAGGTTTTAGGACTTATACTGCCATATATCGCACTAATCGTGAAAAGGCAGTGGCACTTGCACGCTCAATTTTACGATTAAATGATAGTCGCTTAAAAACGATGAGTCCTTACGTCTTAGTAAATTTACCTGAGGCAATGCTTCATGTATATAGCGAAGGTAGCAGTATTATCGATAGCAAAGTAGTAATCGGTAAGGTTAAAGCGCAAACTCCATTATTACATAGTATTATCAATAACGTAGTCTTAAATCCTTCCTGGAATGTCCCAAAGTCTATTAAAAAAGAATATTTAATGCATTTAAGGCAAGATCCTCTATATTTACAAAAAAAAGGCATTGATATAGTTGATCATAATTTAAATATTATCGATCCGTTATCGTTAAGCGAGGAGGAATTAACATTTAGGAATTTTAAATATTTAATGAGGCAATTACCTGGCAAACATAACGCCTTAGGATTATATAAGTTTAATTTTCCGAATACGGAAGATGTTTACCTTCATTCAACCTCACAGCCATACTTATTTAAAAGAGATAGTAGGGCATTAAGTAGTGGGTGCGTAAGAGTAGAAAAAGCCGCAGAACTAGCGCATTTTCTCTTGCAAGGCACTCGTTATACCCCGAAAGTTGTTGATAGAATCTTGGCGCAAGGTGAGACTAAGTGGGCAACACTTGAAAATAAGACACCAGTGTTTATCGCATATTGGACAGCGTATATTGGGCAAAATAGCCAAGTGTATTTTCATGATGATGTTTATAAGTTAGATGCTAAATATAAAGTATTACCTAAAGAGGTGGTAGCACATTTTAAGCAATATTAGTATATTTAGCATCTTAAAGTGGTAATAAGTATTATTTGATAATTTTTCTGCCACCTTCTTTTTTAAGTTCTTTAATTTCTTCCTCAAAAGCCGGGCGCAATTTTTGGTGCCAAAGAATGGTACCACCGCACACGGAAATTGGCACAATCATAAAGTTTATTATTGGAATAAGCATACAAATCCATACGCATACCCCAAATGATAGGCAAAGTAATTTATGTTCATTTAATGCCATTCTAGTTCTTTTAAAGCTAATACGATTATTTTCAAAACCATAGCTAGTATAGTCCATAGCACATCCCCAAGAGCTTAGTATGGCAATAATAAAGGGACCTGCCACAGGAATAAGAAGACAAATAAAATTGATAAATAAAATTGGAATACGATAGAGAAACTTTAAAAGCTCAAGCCCTATGGTATGGGGAATATCTTTAATTATATCGCTGGTAGAAAGCTCAATACCTGATTCATTAGATAAAAAGTTTTCAGTTTTTTCTGCTAAGATTGCATAAAATGGTGAGCCAATCAGTAGGGTAAAGGTTGTAAAGGTATAGATTACAATAATAAAAATTATTACCCAAAAAATAAGAGCTAAAAACCACGATAAAAAGCTTAACCAATTAGGTAAATACGATGTTACAATCTCCTCACTAAAATCAAAAGCCCAAGAAAATGCAAAATATAACCCAATGGAAGTAATAATAAAGTTTATTATTACTGGAATAAAAATATATTTTCGTAAACTTGGTTCACTACAAATGGCTATTCCTTTAAAAAAGAAGCCAATGCCAGTAAGCATGGTGGAAAAAAAATTCATAAGCCCCCTAGTAGACTAATAGATTTAAGAAAATAAAGTTTATAAACTTGTTTAAATTATAGCAAACTAGTTACTTAAGAGATATAAATGCTAGAAATTATTACCGGTTAAGAGTTATAAAAATAAGAAATTTTTATTAGAAAAAACCGTATTTAAGAACTTTTGAAATAGCTTTTAGTAAAAAAACAAGCGTTAGTTTATGTTTTTTACGATATAAAGGCGTTCTTTTATGAATTTTTTAATCTTTAAGTTATAATATGTTTTGTTCTTATAGAGCTATTTTTAGCAAAGGGAAGATTGATACAAGAATAATAAGTTCTAGCTGTTTTTTGCTATAAATGATGTATATTTTATAGAAAATAGTAGAGAAACGATGTTAAAAAAGGGATAATACACACATGGGTGTTGAATTTGGTCTTATTCTCATTGGTGGATTTGCAATATTTGCGTTTATTATATATGGCTTTTGGGAAGGTAGACAAAACAGAGAACCTTTAATACGAGATGAAAAGGTTGAAGAAAATGCTGCAGCATTAACCCCAACAGCTGAAATTGGTAAGGATGTAGTTGGTAGAGTCTCCATAGTGGATAATGATTTTGCCAATGAGATAACTGATATTATAGAAAATAATGAGCGTGGCGATAAAATGTATATAAACACGGATAATGAATCTCCAAAGAAGGAAGAAGAACTTGAGCAACAGCCAAAGCCAGTAGCGAAAAAAGGTTTTTGGTCAAAAATTAAGGACTTTTTTAAGGAAGAAACTCCAGAAGAACCAACAAAACATGAGCCTTCTGTAACAGATTTAGAAATTCCTGATCCTGAACAGAATTACCAAATTCGCCTAAAATGTGAAGGTGATGATCTCTACGCTGCTAAAGATATTATTGAGGTCTGCAAAAAGTATCAGCTTACTTTAGGGAAGAATGATATCTTCTATTTCAATAAAGATAATCGTGAAGTATTTAGACTTTGTGGTGGTAGCAAGCCTTATGGTTTTGGTAGTGACGTTGCCGATACCACAGTTTATAAATCATTAATTTTAATTATGGTGCTACCAGATAGGGGGTTTGCAGAAAAGAATTACCTCTTTATGGCGCAATGTGCTTTTAGATTCCAGCAGGCTTTAGGTGGTATTATGAGAGATGGTTATAATAGACCATTAGATCAAACTAATGTTACTGCTATTCGTAACGTATTAGCAAATTACGATAGAATGTCATAATTAAATGGCTTTAATTAGCAATAGGAGTTCAGTTGTACTGAGCTCCTTTTTTAGCGGTTAAGGGAAATGTTTTTTAAGCTTAGAGAAATAGGATTATTTAATGGATTACGAGCAAATTAAACAACGAGTAGAAGAATTAAATAAGCTACTACATCAATATGCCTATCACTACTATTCCTTAGATGATCCTTTAGTACCTGATAGTGAGTACGATAAACTTTTTAAAGAACTTGAGGCTCTAGAAAAAGAGTATCCAGAGCTAAAGAAAGAATCATCTCCAACGATGCGTGTAGGTGGGGAGATAATTTCCGAGCTTGAACCTGTTACTCATCGCACTCCGATGTTATCGCTTGATAATGTTTTTAATAGAGATGAATTAAGTGCCTTTGTAAATCGCACAGCAACAGGGCTTGGTAAAAACGAAGAGGATATTGAGTATTGCGCTGAGCTCAAACTTGACGGCCTTGCTTTAAGTATTATTTATGAAAATGGTATTTTAGTTAGAGCAGCTACTCGAGGCGATGGTAAAATTGGGGAAATGGTTACCGCTCAGGTTAAAACTATTGGTAATATTCCATTAGTGCTACAAGGTGAAAATATCCCCACCTATCTAGAGGTGCGTGGAGAGGTCTTTATGCTCCATAAAGATTTTGATGCATTAAATGAATATGCCAGAGTTCATAAAACAAAAATCTTTGCTAATCCAAGAAATGCAGCTGCTGGCTCATTGCGTCAAAAAGATCCAAAAATTACTGCAAAAAGAGGCCTAACCTTTAATTGTTACTTTGTCATTGAATGTGAAGGTGTGCCATTACCAGAAACTCATTATGAAAGATTATTATTAGCTCGCTCTTGGGGATTACCTATAAATCCATTAATTAAAGTTGGTAAAGGGGTAAATTTTTTACAAAACTATCATGATGATATTTTAACTAAACGCGATAGCCTCCCATACGATATCGATGGTGTAGTATTTAAAGTTAATAATATTAAAAGCCAGCAAGAATTAGGCTTTATTTCACGTAGCCCAAAGTTTGCGATAGCCCATAAGTTTCCTGCACAGGAGGAGTTAACTAAATTATTAGCTGTTGATTTTCAGGTAGGTAGAACAGGGGTGGTAACTCCTGTTGCTAGGTTAGAACCTGTAAGAATATCAGGGGTATTAGTAAGTAATGCTACATTGCATAATAAAGATGAAATTAAACGCTTAGGTGCCAAAATTGGCGATGTTGTTTCCGTACGTAGAGCTGGTGATGTAATTCCGCAAATAGTACGAGTGATTGAAGAAAGGCGAGATGGCTCGGAGTGTGAAATTTTATTTCCTGTAATTTGCCCTGTATGTGGTAGTCCTTTAGAGCAAATACCTGAGGAGGCTGCAATTCGATGTCCTGGTGGTCTATCGTGCAAAGCGCAGTTAATTGAGAGTATCAATCACTATGTTTCACGCGATGCTATGGATATTAGAGGCTTAGGTGATACGATTGTTAATGCCCTTATTAGAGCAAATATTGTCAAAAGCATTAACGATATATACCATATTGATGAGGCAACTTTAGCTAGCCTTATCTTAAGCGATATACCTCAAAATGAGGAGAAAGAGCTAGTTTTAGAAGATGAAACTTTAGTAAAAAGCGTTACTAAAAAGAAGGTGCGCACACTTGGTAAGGTAAATGCCAAAAAGATTATAGCATCACGTGATAATAACTTAAACCCACCATTAAATAAGTTAATTTTTGCGTTAGGTATCAGAGATGTAGGGGTAAGCACTGCATTTTCATTAGCTAAGAAGTTTGCTAGTATTGATTTATTAATGAATGCCTCAATTGCTGAGTTAATGAGTGTTGATGATATTGGTATTGTAAGCTCTGAGCATATTTATAACTTCTTTAAAGATGAGCATAATAAGGCAGTTATTGCTGATTTATTAAGGCCATTAAGTGAAGGAGGTTGTGGCATTAGTCCGAAAACACTTGTGCAAAATGAGGTGCGAGATTCTATATTTGAAGGCAAAACTATCGTATTAACAGGAACACTCTCAAAAGATCGCTCAGAAGTTAAAGAGTTATTACAAAATCTAGGAGCAAAAGTAACTGGTTCCGTCTCAAAAGCTACTGATATAGTAATTGCAGGTGCTAATGCTGGTAGTAAGCTTCAAAAAGCAACCACATATGGCATAACAATCATGGATGAAGATAAACTTATTGAAGAGCTTGCAAAGCTTAATATTCCGCTTTAATTGAACTGCTAGAGCAAAAAGTGCTCTAGCAAAGTTAATTAGGGTTAATCAAGCTGATTGTTAGCCTGTTCTTGCTTATGTCTAATGACATAATTTGAAATAATGTCATTATCATTAATAGGAATATTAACGTACTTTATATTGTTAGAGCGCACTTGTTCGTTTCTAAAACCAGGATTAAGTTTTTTTAAGCGATCAGTAGAAACACCTATATCACGAGATAATTCATGTAAGTTGCGCCCTTTAAGCTTCACACGCCTAAAAACAGGTCTATAAGGCATATCAGGGAGTTTAATATTATATTCATCAGCATTGCGTAAAATATCCATATAGGCATAAAGCTTATCTACATAGGCAATTCCTACTCGAGGGATTCTTAAATGCCATAAGTCCGTAGGGAGCCCCCTGGCTTTATTGCGTCTAATAGCCTTATCAACAGTTCCTTCACCAACATTGTAAGCTGCAATAGCTAAGCTCCAATCATTAAAACGATTATATAAATAATCAAAGTATTTAAGAGCTGCATTAGTTGATGCTATGGTATCTTTACGTAGGGCATAATTATTGTTATCATAAAGCTTAAAATATCTACCAGTGCCACGAGTAAATTGCCATAATCCTTTAGCTCCAGTAGGGGAGGTGGCATGAGGATTGAAGTTACTTTCAATAATCGGAATAATAGCAAGTTCTAAAGGCATATTGCGAGCTCTAAGCTCATTGATTATATGAAAGAGGAATAAGTGACCAGCTTTAAGTTGCCTATATAATAATTTTTTATTTTTAGTGATAGCTTTAATATATTTTTTGTTTTTAGAATGCTTGGGAATAGTAAAATTCATATGATAAATAGCATGTTCCCAAAGATTTAATTCTTCAAAAGATTCTTCAACTGGTTTAATATCAAAGTTATTTATTAAGATTTCTTGGTAATCATTATGAACTCTTAATTCAACTTTGGAGGGTTTTTCGGCAAGAGCTGTATCGACATTAGTATTAGTGATTGAGCAGGAGCACAGCGATAGTAATGCGCTGATAAGTAATAAAAATTTAGTAAATTTACTTAGCATTATAACCTGTATCCTTTAAGAGATTAGTACCATTGGCAGCTTTTTTAGCTAGCTCATCACAGCGTTCGTTTTCAGGGTGGTTATTATGACCTTTAACCCAGACCCAATTAAGTTTATGAACTTTGGAATAGTCGTAAATTCTTGTCCAAAGATCTTTGTTTTTAATTTTACTGGAATTATTCTGAAAAAAACCTTTCTTTATCCAAGAGTCCATCCATTTGGTCATACCGTCCATTACATAACGACTATCAGTAGTTATAGTAACCTCGCAAGGTTCCTTTAAGGCCTCTAGACCTGAAATAACAGCCATAAGTTCCATGCGATTATTAGTAGTAAGAGCATATCCAGCTGAGATTTCACGCTCATGTTCGTTATATCTTAAGATTGCTCCATAGCCTCCTTTACCAGGGTTGCCTAAACAAGACCCATCGGAGAAAATCTGAACATGCTTCATATTTTCCTTAATTTTATCATTGACGGTAAAACAAGGGTTTATGATATGTTTTTTGTGATCAAAAGTCAAGTTTTATCAATTTTTTAGTCTGAATAATTTAGATTAAAAAAGAAAATTATTTGATAATTTTATATAAATTTTTAACAAAGTTCCTAAAAAGTCATACTAGATTTACTAATCTTACAGCTAAATGAAAACTCCAAAGAAAAGACTAGGATTTTTGCATCTCTTGGCCATGGCGAAATAAAAAAAGCTATAATATATTATAATTGTAGCTTTTATAGTGGATTTAGCTAGTAACATTTAACTTTAAAGCAAATTTAAAAGTAGCAAAAAAAGTTTAATATCTAATAAATTGAGTTTTGGTGCAGTATTATGGCTTATGCTTATGTTGAAAAATGCGCACGTAAAGTAGTACTTGATACAGAAACTACTGGTAAGGCAGAAGATGGTTCCCCGGGGGATCATCGCATTATTGAAATAGGTTGCGTTGAAATATTAGGTCGAAGATTAACGGGCAAAAAATTGCAACTTTATCTAAATCCGGATCGCATGGTAGATGAAGAGGCATATAGAGTGCACCATATCTCTAATGAGTTTTTAGCTGATAAACCTCGCTTTTATGAAGTTTTTCAGGAGTTTTATGATTTTATTAAATGTTCTGAGTTAATTATTCATAATGCTAAATTTGACGTAGGGTTCATTAACCATGAATTTGCCCTTAATAATTACAATATTAAAGTTGAGAATATTGCCTCGGTAACTGATACCTTAGAGATTGCTAAGCATAAATTTCCTGGGCAAAGAATAAGCCTTGATGCTTTATGTTCCAAGCTTGGTGTTGATAAATCAGCTCGTACCTCACATGGAGCGTTACTTGACTCTGAAATCTTAGCTGAAGTGTATTTAGCTATGACAGAAACGCAGGCTACCTTAGATTTTGGAGAAGAAGAGGATAATGAGGTAAATTACCATTTTGAAAGAACTAAGGTTATTGGTGATAAAAAGCTTAAAGTAATAAAGGCGCAAGGTGTTGAGTATGCAGATCATGTAAATTACTTAATGCATTTATCTAATTTTACTGATCAAATAGGTTTTGGTAATGAATTTGTAGTTCCAAAGAGGGAAGGTACTAAAAAGATTAATGAAGAAGATGTTCTTGAGAAGCTTAAAAATGAGTTTTTAAGTGCTGAAGAGTTTGCCCAATACCAAAAAGTTACAGAGCAGCGTGCGCAAGATAAAAAAGAACATGAAATTTCAGGTGTTGTTGATTACAAGTTAGGAGCTGTGGATGAATATAAAGGAAATACAGAGTGATTTAGTTGAGGCTAAAACAGTCTTAGAAGCATTTTTAAGTAATGAGGATAATTTAGAGGCCATAGCTAGTGCCTCACAAATAATGGTTGATAGCTTAAAGCATGATGGCAAAATCATTAGTGCAGGTAATGGTGGTAGTCATTGCGATGCTATGCATTTTGCTGAGGAGCTAACTGGTAGATATCGTAATAATCGCCCATCATATGGGGCAATTGCTATTAGCGATGTAAGCCATTTATCATGTGTAGCTAATGATTTTGGTTTCGAGTATGTATTTGCTAGATACCTTGAAGGTGTAGGCAGAAAAGGCGATGTATTTTTAGGGATTTCTACTAGTGGTAATTCACAAAATATTATTAACGCTGTTAAAGTTGCCAAAGAAAAAGGTATAAAAACTGTTGTATTAACAGGTAAAGATGGGGGAAAATTGGCAGGACTTGCAGATTGTGAGATTCGAGTTTCTCATTTTGGGTATGCTGATCGCATTCAAGAGGTACATATTAAGGTTATTCATATTCTAATCAAGCTTATTGAAGAGGCTATGAGTAAGTAAGCATAATAGCTCATAATAAGTTAAAACAAAAAGGCAATCGTAAGATTGCCGGGCGTGTGAACCAAACTCTGTAAATTAGATATATCTAAAAATATCGTAAAAACTCCTGAGATATAATTTAACCT
>CALXYT010000022.1 GCA_944393045.1 uncultured Succinivibrionaceae bacterium
GATGATCCAGATGTTTACAAAGTAACATTAGCTCAGCAGTTCACTCCAGGTAAGGGTTTCTGGTCTCGTCCAGCAATCAGATTCTATGTTTCTTACATCGGTGGTGACCAGTACGGTAACGGCTGGAACCTTAATTACGCAGCCAAGAACAAAGATGGTGATGAATACCAAGTTACCTTCGGTTCACAAGTTGAAGCTTGGTGGTAATTGAAAAAGTTTCAAGTTTACTAATAATTATAAGATAATAAAGGAGGTGGCAACACCTCCTTTTTTCATACCCCTTTTTCAAATCTATTGACTTTATCAATTCATTTCTTTAAATATTCGGTCAAATGCGCATAAAAAAACGCACCCTAAGAGCGCGCTTTTTTTGAGATTTTTTAATGACAAATATACTAGAATTCCATATAGGATCCGGATTTGTAAGGTTTATAATCTGCATCTATCTCCTTTAATGCCTTTAATAAACGAATATTATCCCTTACTTTTTCAATATCACGCCAACGACTCTTTTTATCTTTTTTGGATGTTTTAGGATTTTCTTCAATCGAAACATCATCAAGCATATCATTAACTTCACTAGCCATAATATATCTCCTTATGTTGGTGGTATATATTATCACTATTGCAGAAATATAGGCGCTTAGCAATATTATCATACTAATTCTGAAAATGATTTCACAAATTTACAATAAAAGTAACTATATACGCCTGCTTTTTAATCAAAAAAGCCTTTTTATTATAAAGGCTTGACAAATATTCCAAAATTCTATATTTAAGATCTTCTAATTGTGATTAAGATCGCTTGGGTTTGCTAAACTTTTTGTTTAGCTAATTCTTCTGCCATAAAAGCTTCTAGGATAACTACTGCTGAGTAACAATCAATGTTTGATTTGGCTAAATTCTTAAAGCCCCCTACCCCATATAAATGATCTCGTGCCTCAGTAGTAGAAAGACGCTCATCCTTAAAAAACACCTGTTTCCTAAAATTAGCACTTAATCTATTCCCAAACTTCTTGGCTCGATATGTTAAATCCTGATATGTTCCATCCATATTAAGTGGTAAACCTACAACAAAGATATCAGGCTTCCATTCCTCAATATATTTAGCTAATTGTTCTTTATTAGGAATGCCGTCTTGAGCTTTTATAGCTGTAAGAGCAGTAGCAGTTTGCGTTATTTCATTACCGATAGCAACTCCTATGGTTTTAGTCCCAAAATCAAAAGCCAATATAATTCTTGAACCAACTTTAGCCATATTGTTTATTCCCTAGAACTCCATGTATTTTCAAAGCAAGGATCATAATCTGAATTTTCTGTCCCCTGCCCTCTACGTCGAGAACCTCCTCTCATAGGTGTCTCATTTGTTGCATATCCACCTTGAGGAACAGGTGGTTGATATGCTGTATTGTTAAGTTCTTGATTAATAGGTGCTTGATTACTAACAGCCATATTTAGATTGCCATTAAATTTTTCTGACTCAACGTAATACTTAGTGTCAATTCTGGTAGTATTAACACCTAAAGTTGCACGGTGATTTTTACCTACTAAATGAATAAGTACTACAAATTCATAATTTCTTATCGATTCATTACAAAAATCCCCTACCATTTTTGGTAAATCTAAAGGAGAGACATTTGATATAACTATCGTACTTTTACCAAGGTTCTTACGCGAGCGCAGGATTTCCCCTAAATCTCTTCTTTGAGCTTCAGTTAAAGGAATTTTATCAACACAAACCTCATCTATTACCAATAAATCAACATTTAAAATTCTATCTAGGTATTTGTTATATTCTTGTATATTATCAGCTAAGGCATTTAATCTTATTGATATTGTGTGCCACTGGGTAAAGATAACCTCACGCAAAAAATTCTCTATTAAAAATCGAGCCATTGCGCCAGCTAACATTGATTTACCAACACCAAACTCCCCATAGATATAGCAAAGCGAGCCTGCTCTATACTGATAATTTACATTATTTCTAAAAAGAAAAAACTTTTGCTCGTATTTAGGAAAAGCGCTTATCCAGGCAAAACCTTGTCTTACTGATTCTTCATATTCCTGACTATCAGGTACTATATTCTGAAATTTCCAATGGGCATTTATTTCACAAGTATTTAATAACTCTTGTGCTCGCTTGATTTTAGCCTCTCTTTGAATCTCAGCTAAATCTTGCGCTAAATTATCTCGATATTCTTTTCTGATATCCTCCATAGTCTTTTTTGCGCCAAGGTGTTTGATAATATCATCAAGCTCCTGCTTATCAATACTACTAGTTGAAGGATTCCCTAAAAATTTGCCTAGTAAACCTAGTAAGCGATCTTCAAGTTCTTTATCGAGTTTTTGAGCCATTTTCTTTTCCTAACATCTTATCTCTATCTTATTATAACATAGAGTATCATGGTTACCTTTAATAAAAAAAGCATAGTCCGATAATATAGAACTACGCTCTTTCTTTAGCCTTTAATACTTAGCTTTTATTGATATAACTAAAGCTTGGTTATTGGCAAGTATTGTGCTCCATTCGCAGCTTTAGTAAAGTAAACTTCTGCATCGATGCCATATTTTTCTTTATAAGCCTCAATTACCTCACGATGCAACTGCTCAGCATAACCTTTTTGTACTAATGCCACAACACATCCCCCAAAACCTCCACCTGTAATGCGAGCAGCAGCTTTACCCGAGCCAAACTTACAGATTGTATCTACCAAAAAATCAATCTCTTCAATAGATACCTCATAATCATCACGTAATGAATTATGAGAAGCTCGTAAAGTAGTAGCTAAACTTGCAAAATCACCTTCTTTAAGGGCTTTAACCGTGGCAAGGCAGCGAGCATTTTCAGTAATAACATGGCGAGCCCGCTTAAATTCTTGCGCTGATAACTTATCTTTATTTTTAGCTAAATCATCTAATGATGCCTTACTTAAGTTTTTAAGATTCATAATCTTGGCAGCATTTTCACATTCCTTTCTGCGCTGATTATATTCGCCTTCAACTAAGTCATGCTTTACAGCGGAATTGATAATCATAATATCAAGATCTGCTAGGAATGGGATATATTCTATATTTAACGTTTCGCAATCAAGCTTTAATAAATTACCCTCTTTAGCACAAGAAGATACCATCTGATCCATAATCCCACAATTACATCCTGCAAAGTGCTCAGCTCTTTGAGCGATTAGAGCAAGATCACTTTGCGTAAAATTAAGGTCAAATACTCCATTTATAAATGCCGCAAAAGATACCTCAAGGGAGGCACTTGATGAAAGTCCTGCGCCATGAGGAATATCGCCATACACAAAAATATCCATACCACGAAGAGTTATCCCCTTAGCTAAGAACACCTTAATTACCCCTCGAAGATAATTAGTCCATGAATTTTCATATCGGGTAATCGGTGTGCTTAAATCTAATTCTTCTTGCGCATATGGAATATTGTATGATCTAAACCTAAAAACATTATCCGAGTTAAATGTCCCTACTACCACTGTGCCATAATCAATAGCACATGGCATTACTAAGCCACCGTTATAATCGGTATGCTCACCTATAATATTTACTCTACCAGGGGCATATGCCGCACAGGTAGGTTTTTTACCATAAATGCTTTCAAACTGTCTGCTAGCAAATTGCAATAACTTATTACGATTCATTACGCTCCCTCTTTTACTGAATAATGTTCTACTGAGAGTTGTTTTAATCTATTAGCAGCATCTTCAGGTGTTATATCTCTTTGCTTCTCAGCTAATAATTCATATCCTGCCACAAATTTTTTAACTGATTGGCTACGTAAAAGTGGTGGATAAAAATGAGCATGTAAAGTCCAGTATTTATAGTCATTATCATCATTTAACGCACTATGCCAGCCCATAGAATATGGGAATAAGCAATTAAATAGATTATCATATTTTACAGTTATCATTTTTAAGATAACTGCTAAGTCTTCTTTTTGCTCAGCTGTAAGTTCATTAAATCTACTTACTTGCATTTTTGGTAATAAGATAGTTTCATATGGCCAAAATGCCCAGAAAGGAACTATCACCACCCAATGCTTAGTTTCGCAAACTACTCTTTCATTTAAAGCTAATTCACGCTTTACATAATCACCTAATAAAGTGGTGCCATGTTTCTCATAATAAGCTTTTTGCTGTTTAATTTCTTTGCCGATCTCCTCAGGAATGAAATTCCCTGCCCAAACCTGGCCATGTGGATGAGGATTAGAACAACCTTGGATCGCTCCCTTATTCTCAAAAATCTGCACATATTTATATTGCTTTAGCTCATTATACTGCTCTTGCCAAGTATCTATTACTCTGCCTATTTCCCTGGTGCTCATTAGTGAAATAGTTTTGCTATGATTTGGGGAGAAACAAATAACTCGGCATTCTCCTTTAACTGGTTCTGCTTTAAATAAATCATCGCTTTCGATAGTTAAAGAAATATCAACATCTGGTAATAACGCAGAGAAATCATTAGTAAACACATAGCAGTTATCGTATTTTGGGTTATGTACCCCATTTACTCTAATATTATCAGGACAAAGGTAACACCCTTCATCATAGTCTTTATTATTAACTTTCTGAGGTTCTTCCTCTTTACCATTCCAAGGTCTTAAAGATCTATGAGGTGATACTAGTAGCCATTCTCCAGTTAATGGATTATAGCGTCTATGAGGATATTTATTCATGTTAAAGTTACTCATATTAAAGACTCCATACTAACATCAAAAAAGTGGGGAAATCATGTAACAAAAATTTGTTTTCTGAAAATATTAAATATTACATGTTTGTTTCATATATTTTCAGTTTAACTTTCAAAAACTAAAAGTGCAATGTATTTTCCTAAGAATTTAATAAATCTTATGTTTTTTTTATTATTGAATGTTTTTGCACCATATTTTCAATTTTATTACATGCTAAAAAATAGTTCTTGGTAAAGTTATTACATTGTTAAGCTCTCATATTCCAGTTCTGCCATAACAAAGGAGAATAACATGAAAATTTATCCTGAAAAAAAGCAGGAGGTTTAGTCCTGCTTGTCATAAAGAAATCACTTTACTAATCGTTTAAACCATTAGGATTTTTACTTTGCCAATTCCAGCTATCGTTAGTCATATCCTCAACAGTCTTTTCCGCCTTCCAGCCTAACTCACGCTCAGCCTTAGCAGGATTTGCATAACACATTGGCACATCACCAGCTCTTCTTGGAGCAAATTTATATGGAATCTCACGACCTAAAGTCTTACTATAAGCTTTAACCATATCTAATACGCTTAGACCATTACCTGTACCTAAGTTATAAGTATATAAATTTGGTTTATCAAAACAATGAGCCACTGCGCACACATGTCCTTTTGCTAAATCTACTACATGAATATAATCACGAACCCCTGTGCCATCTTTAGTTGGGTAGTCATTGCCAAAGATATTTAAATATTCACGTTTACCAACAGCAACTTGTGAAATAAATGGCATTAAATTATTTGGAATACCTTGTGGATCTTCACCAATTAAGCCACTTTCATGTGCTCCTACTGGATTAAAATAGCGGAGCATACATAATGACCAGGAATTATCAGAGTGGTAAAGATCATCACAGATAAACTCAATATCTACCTTAGTTTGTCCATATGGATTAGTACTACGCTTTAAAGGTTCTGTTTCATCAATTGGGTTTTTATTAGCTAAACCATAAACAGTTGCACTTGAACTAAACACAAAATTCTTTACATTACACTCACGCATAACCTCAAGTAATACTAATGTACCACCTACATTATTATCATAATACTCTAAAGGTTTTTGCACTGATTCACCAACAGCCTTAAGACCTGCAAAATGAATCACTCCTTTAATATCGTGTTCTTTAAATACTCGTCTTAAATCTTCACGATTTCTAATATCACCTTGATAAAAAGTAATATCTTTATTAGTAATCATTTTTAAACGCTCAAGAACTTTTGGTTTGCTATTATAGAAATTATCTAAAATAATTGGTTCATAACCTGCCTTAATAAGCTCTATTACAGTATGACTACCAATAAAACCTGTACCACCAGTAACTAAAATCTTATCCACAACATCATCCTTATCTAAATACCCAATAGTAACATTGTACAACTTTACACAAAGATTAACTGAAAACCTCCTCAAATTTTCTTAATAAGTTACATATTACTTGAAAAAATCATGTATTTCATGAAAATTTTGTTATTTTTATGAAAATGATACTATATTATTTCAGACATTAAAGCTATAATAAAATCAAATCTTTAAGATCTGAGTTTTGGGTATTATAGTTTAGGACATTCTCTCATGGCAACGATAAAAGATGTAGCAAATTTAGCTCACGTTTCAGTAGCAACTGTTTCTCGAGTTATCAATAATACTGTCGCTGTATCACCCGAGGTAAGAGAAGCTGTAAAGAAAGCACAAAAAGAACTCGGATATTTTCCTCGAGTTTCCTCCAAACCAACTCCTCGCTTTGATACCGATGTAATTGGGGTTATAGTTTCAGATTTAAGCGACCCTTATTTTGGGGCAATGGTAAAAGCAATAGTTCTTGAAGCTAAAAAACAAAACTTTTCTGTTTTAGTTAATAATGGACTTCATAGCCCAGATAAGGAACGAGCTTGTATCGAAACTTTAATTAAGCATAAATGTCGCTGCATAATTGCTCATACTTTAACTATTGATGACTCAATACTTACAAAGTATATGATGCAGCAAAATAATATGGTACTTATTAACCGCAATCTTGAAGGTTTTGAAAATAGATGCATTTATCTTGATGATGAAACAGGGGCCTATATAGCCGTAAAGCATCTTATTGCCAATGGTCATCGTCAAATTGCCTACATTAAATCAAACCATCTAATTGCCGATACTACTAAACGCTTAAATGGTTATTTCAGGGCGCTAGAAGAAGCCAAAATACCTTTTAACCAAAACCTTATTGTTGAGGCAGACCCTACCCCACAAGGTGGCGAGGATGGAGCGCAAAGATTATTAAACTTAGGCATTAAATTTACTGCCATTGCCTGCTACAACGATATGCAAGCAGCTGGTGCTATGGCTATTCTTATCGATAATGATGTTAAAATACCAGAACATATCTCTATCATAGGTTATGATAATATGTTTATTAGCAGATATCTTCAGCCAAGATTAACGACTGTCTTAAACCCAATTATCTCTATGGCAACCACCGCGGTACGTCTTGCTATATCTTTGAGTAAAGATGAGCCTATCGATGAAAACATGACTAAAGTATTTACGCCAACTCTTATAAAACGCTTCTCGGTAAAAGATTTAAATACCTTTTAATCCTTTTCACTTTACTACCATAAAAACTCTTTTTAAAGGTACCTGTGGTAGTATTGTTTTAACTTTAACCTTCAAACTTCAAACTTCAAATATTAAATAAACCTTAAAAGTATTAAGTATTTGTGAGATAAAGCAGTGTTCACTTGGTTATAAGATAAGTAATATTTAGTTTGTCTAAAATTATGTGATATGATTAAAAAAATGGGAAAGCTCCAAAAATTTTTCTTCTATCTTATTAAAATATCTGATTTTTTATATGAGCAAGAATAATTATCACAGTAAAGCCCAAGCCAATCCTAAAATAACTTTAAGCATGTTAGCTCCAAAATATTGGCTTAATTGGCTCACCATGATTCTAGTAAGGATGATAATATTATTACCTTACCCTGTTTTTATGCGCCTAGGTAAATACCTTGGTTTATCGGCTCGGTATTTGGTAAAAAGACGTGTAAAAATCACTACCCAAAACTTTAAATTAGCTATGCCAGAACTTAGTGATGAACAAATAAAAGACATGGTTCGTGAACATTTTGCAAATGTTGGTATGGCACTTTTTGAGACGGCTATGGCTTGGTATTGGCCTGACAAACGCTTAAAGAAATTAGTACATATTGATCCTGTGGAACTAAAAAAAGCTCAAGAACTTGCTAATAAGCAATGTGGCATTATTGTCTTAACGTGTCATTTTTTAACTTTAGAGCTTATGGCTCGCATTTATGGCACTTATATAAAAAAAGGTGTTGGCGTTTATCGCCCAAATGATAATATAGTTTTAGAGTATCTACAAGTTAAAGGACGCACTCGCTCTAATCTTTACTTAGTAGATCGCAGAGAAATAAAACCTATCATTAAAGCCTTATTACAAGGCCTTCCTATTTGGTATGCTCCTGATCAAGATTATGGACGTAAGGTTTCGATTTTTGTGCCATTTTTTGCTATTCCCGATGCAGCTACCGTAGTAGGTACTGCTGGATTTGCTAAAGTAAAAAATACCGTTGTGCAGCCGTCTTACAGTATTAGATTACCAAACTATCAAGGATATAAATTAGTAATTAAAGATACTGTGGATAATTTTCCATGTGGTGATGAGTACGCTGATGCCACAAGAATCAACAAAATTATTGAAAATATGATTAGAGAAGCGCCTACCCAGTATATGTGGCTACACAGGCGCTTTAAAACAAGACCTCATAAAGAGGATCCAAGTTATTATCATGATATTTAACTTTTATAAGTTCTTTTAGGAAAGTGGTTGCAGTTTTTTAGTTTAAAAACTTAAATTGTAAACAAAATCGTAAACAACAAAAAACAGGTGGTAATCATTACCTCCTGTTTTTTTAACGTTACTTAATATCCTCAAGTAAGTTTTGTTTTAGCATTAAAGCACGCCAAACTCTGGTCACAAAATCTCTTTCATCTACTAGCATATTATTAGCAACTACGCGCGATAAACCTTGTAAGGAGTTTTTATGGTAGGTGTTTCTTATTGCTAAGTATGATGAAATTAAGTTTCTCGCAATATTCTCAGGAATTAACTTAAGTCTTGCACATTCCTCAAAAATTCTTACATTATCAGACCATAAACACATATCTTGATAATCATGAGCATTAGCAAGTACTAAATACTGCGCCATAAACTCAATATCAGTCATACCACCAATGCCTTGTTTTAAATCAAACGCATCTTTTGGTCCTTTAATTAGACTACTGCGCATTTTATTACGCATCTCTATTACCTCAGTACGTAAGGTGCACTCATCACGCTTTTTACGTATTATATTATCTCTAACATTATTAAAGCGATCTATTAAGCGATCAGGTCCTAATACGGCACGTGCTCTTACTAGTGCCTGTAATTCCCAAGTCCAGGCTTTATTCTCTAAATAAGATTCATAACCATTTATAGAGCATATCAATGGTCCTGCCACCCCTTCAGGGCGCAAACGAGCATCTACCTCATATAAAATACCAGATGATAATCTAGTACTAAATAGATGCATTAACCTTTGCGCAAATCTACCATAGAACATTCTATCTGAAATTACATGCTCACCGTTAGTTTCACCATCAAGTTCACTATCACATAAAAATACTAAATCTAAATCTGACCCATAACTTAATTCAATGCCACCAAGCTTACCATAAGCAACTACGCATATGCCCATATCGCCATGTCTAATAGCATTACTCGGCTCACCATGCTTTTGTACTAATTGATTATAAGTAAGTTTTACAACTTCTGCTAAAATCGTTTGTGCCAAATAAGTTAAGTAATCACTAACTTTCATTAGTGGTAAGGCCCCAACTAAATCAGAGGCGCAAATACGTAGTAGCTGAATTTGTTTAAACTGCCTTAAACTTTCCATCTGCTGCTCAAGATCATCAGTTGGCACACGTAATAAAAACTCTCTTAATTCATGAGAGTAATCATTTGGATTAGGCGGTGTGTATAAATTCTTTGGCATAATTAACTCATCAAGCAATATAGGATGCTCTGTTAATTGCTCGGTAATTAGCTGCGAACCTGCACATAATCTAATAAGCTGATCACAGACATTAGGATTTTCTGTCATAAGCTGTAAATAAGTAGTACGTGATACTATGCGCAATAAAAGCTGAGTTAAACGCTCAAATACTATGGCTGCATATTCTACTGTTTGAAGTTTAGAAATTAAAAAAGGAACTAATTTATTTAAAATTTCTCTACCTCTTGGTCCTATCGGCTTAGAGCTACAATCAGACCTGAAGCCTACTAACGTATGCGCAAATTTTGGGAGTGATTCTTTATCCACAAAATCTTTTTCAAGGGCTGTAACTACCTCTGCCTCGCTTAATGGTAAGAGCCATAAATCAAGGTATATTGGCTCTTCATTAGCAATTTCTGACTCATGATCAGCTATTAGTAACTTAAATTCCTCATGTACAGCTTGTAAGATCTCATTTAAATGATCATAAAATTCATCATAGGAATTAAATCCTGCAACCGTATAAAGGCGATCTTTATCAAGGTCATTATCAGGCAAAGTCTGCGTTTGCTTATCATTAAGTTCCTGCAGAATATTTTCAATTCTACGTAAGAACATATAGCAATTTGACAAAGTGTGGTAAGTCTTATGGTCTATTAGGCTTGTGTTCATTAAATGCTCAAGCACCGTTAAAAAGTGCTTATCTTGCAAAGCAAGCATGCGTCCACCACGCATTAACTGAAATACTTGCGCTATAAACTCAAGTTCTCTAATACCGCCACGCCCAAGCTTTATATTGTCATATAACCCTCGTCTACGTACTTCAGCCTCAATCATGCTTTTCATTTTTCTTAAAGATTCTACAGCACT
The DNA here is from genome assembly GCA_944393045.1 of uncultured Succinivibrionaceae bacterium. Lineage (GTDB taxonomy): Bacteria > Pseudomonadota > Gammaproteobacteria > Enterobacterales > Succinivibrionaceae > HGM20899. The sequence continues at coordinate 10,667 of CALXYT010000022.1, forward strand.
AAAATCTAAATATCTACGAAAAACAAAAGGTCTAAGCATGGCAATTAACTCTTGCGCTTCAGGAGTGCTTTTCCCTAAAACTCGCCCTTTTACCATAGCATAACGTTCCCAAGAACGGCCATGCTTTAAATAGTAATCTTCTAATGAAGCAAAAGAACTTACTAATGGCCCACTATCCCCAAAAGGACGTAAACGCATATCTACTCGATAAACTTGACCATCTGCAGTTTTTTGATCTAAAACTTGAATTAAGGCTTGCCCTAAACGAGTAAAAAATACTTGATTATCTATTACTCGTCTTGCGCCTTGTGTTTGCCCAATTTTTGGGTAACAAAATATTAAATCAATATCAGAAGAGAAGTTTAATTCTTTTCCACCAAGCTTACCCATACCTATAACGAGCATCTTTTGCTCTTCACCATCATATGATAAAGGTGTGCCATATAATTTAACATGCTCATTATAGAGGTAATCAAGAGCCTCAATAATAATATCTTCTGCAAGCTCCGATAAATACTTTAAACTATCCTTAAGGTCTAAAGTATTAGTTAAATCACGCCAGGTAATTTTTACTAATACTTCATTACGATAACGTCTAAGTTCAGTTTTTAAGGTATTAATATCATGGCAATTTTTTATGCGCTCCTTAAGCTCTTGCGCAAAACCATCCTTTGGATAGATATTAGCAAGAGCATTAGGTTCAAGTAGCTTAATAGCAAGCTTTCTATTAGATGCACAAACAGTTGCCACAAAGTCCGATAAAGCAAATATTTCTTTTAAGCGATCCTCATTAGCGATAAATATAGCTTTTTCTTCCTCAGAAGATACCAACAATAATCTCTCAAAGTTTTTTTGCCCGGCTTCCTTCATTTTATCCGTTAGTGTTACCATATAAATCCTCTATTGGCTTTATTGTATAGGTTAAGTATTGTTATTAGCGGTTAAACACATAATCTACTCGCGCAAGTAAGTAATCCTTATTACTTAAAAGTTTTGCTAAATCCTCAGGAGAAAGCAAAAGATTATGAGGGAGTTTATTTAAGAGCGTCATTTGCTCCATCCCAAAAGGTATATGCTTAGGTGTATCAACCTTTTTAGTAAATAACAAAGAACTGGCAATGTACAACTCTATAGCTTTTTTGGAACCTGTTAATAAAAAGTTAAGCTCATTACGCTCAGTAGCCTTAAAAGCCTCATCCATTGAAATATCAAGATCATCATGTTCTATTAAAGCCGGAGCTGGCATAAGGTTAGCGTAAAAGGCCGCTTGCTGCATTTTACTTAAAGTTCCTAAATAAATACTTTCATCAGGTAACTTAGTAATTAACATTTTAGCAAATTCTACTAAATCTCTAAGCTCTCCTTCTTTTAATTCAAGCTCTAACTCACCTTTTTTAACATCTTCAGACGCCCCTTTATAAGTAACCTTATCATAACTTAACTCAATAGTAGCAGCTTTATACTTAACTAAATACGTAGTGCGATCACAATACTGCGCCATAGTTTGAGAAAGGTCTTTTTGTACTTGCGCAAGATCTAAGTCTTTAAAAATTTCCGCAGGGAACTTACTTAACTCTGGAAGTTCTAACTCCTCAGCTAAAGATACATTATATTCAGGATGAATAAATAACCCTCCATGACCTTGATCTTTAGTTTTAATGGTCATTTGAGCTTTACCATTAGTATTACGTATTCTTAAAGCAATACCATGTTTATATAACGAACTTTCAGATGTGTCGAAGTATCTATTATGTAAACTAAGCACTTCCTCTTCTAAAAATTCTATTTTCTTATTATTTTTTAGAATTTTTACAAGTTTATTCTGAACATCTTTATTGAGCATGAATTTAATTTCAAGTTCCATGTTCATCCAATAATACTCCTTTTTAGGATTTATTAAAAAATTAAACAATGTTGAACCAGGCCTTGGTAATAAGACCATTATAAAGATTAAAAAATACCTTTAAAATCGAATTTTATACAATATTGAAAACTGTTTAAATTAACAAAACAGCAAAAGTACGCACCAGAATTTACTTTTAGTAAAGTTTTTTTTAACTTTGTTTTCTGTAATTTGTTATAATAAAAAATTTTAGAGACAATTGACAAAATTAAAATGTTTAATTGAATTAGTTAAAAGGTTATAAAATATGCCAAGTTTATTAACTCTTTTTGCCAAATCACCATTAAAACCACTCTATGAACAAATTTTAAAAGTTCATGAATGTTGTTGTTTATTACCAGCTTTTTTTGAATGCGTGTTTAATGATGACTGGGAAAATGCCAGCAAAATACAGCAAAAAATTAGTGCTGTGGAAAAAGAAGCTGATGCTATTAAGCGCCAAATTCGTATAAATTTACCAAATTCTTTATTTATGCCAGTAGATCGTGGCGATTTGCTAGAATTACTCACTCAGCAAGATAAAATTGCAAATAAAACTAAAGATATCGCAGGTCTTATGCTCGGTCGTCAATTGCATATTCCCCAAGAAGTTAAAGATGACTTTATGCGTTATATTAAGCGCTGTCTTGATGCAACTGAACTTGCTACAAAAGTTATTCATGAACTTGAGGATTTATTAGAATCAGGTTTTCGTGGAAAAGAGCGCCAAGTAGTAGAAAGTATGGTTAAAGACTTAGATATCATTGAAGATGATACCGATCAAATTCAAATAGCCTTACGCCGTAATCTCTACTTACGCGAAAGTGAATTTAATCCTATCGATGCCATGTTCCTCTATCGTGTCCTTGATAAAATTGGCGATTTAGCAGATCAGGCAGAACGTGTTGGTTCAAGACTAGAACTTATGATCTCAAAATCTTAGGAATAGCTCTTTATGGATTTTTTACTAGCTCATAGTCATGTCATAATTACTATTGCTGCTTTATTTGCTTTTTTAATGTCTTGGGGTATCGGAGCAAACGATGTTTCTAATGCTATGGGTACCTCAGTAGGCACAAAAACTCTTACTATTAAACAAGCTATTATCTTAGCGATAATTTTTGAGTTTTTAGGAGCTTACTTTGCAGGTGGTGAGGTAGCATCTACCATTAAAGATGATATTATAACCGCTGATAATATCCCAACGGATGACCTGGTAATAGGCATGATTTGCTCGTTACTTAGCGCAGGTATGTGGCTAATTTTAGCATCTTACTTCTCCTGGCCAGTTTCTACTACCCACTCCATTATCGGAGCAATTGTTGGCTTTGGCTTAGTCAGCTGCGGTTTTGAGTCAATTAACTGGAGCATGATTAGCGGGATTGTCGGCTCATGGATTATTACACCTGTAATTGCGGGTATTATTGCTTTTCTCCTATTTAGCCATATTAGCCGTTATATTTTTTGTCGTTTTCATCCTTTAAAACACGCTATTATTATTACGCCTTATTATGTTTTTTTAACGATTCTTACTATCTCTATTGTAACTATTCAAAAAGGCTTAAAACACGTTGCTATTAACCTTAATACCTTAGAATCATGGTTTGTAAGTATTGTTATTGCATTACTTGCCGCCATTATCGCTCGTATAATTTTGCGTAATAAAAAATTTGAAAATACCCTTGAAGCTAAAAGGCATTACGTAAATGTCGAAAAAGTTTTTTCTATTTTAATGATTCTTACTGCCTGTGCTATGGCCTTTGCTCATGGATCCAACGATGTGGCTAATGCTATTGGTCCTTTAGCCTCTGTTAGTAGTATCTTAGAGCATCATGGTGATATCGCAGCTCAATCAAAAATTCCATTTTGGGTCTTGTTATTAGGTGCCTTAGGTATGGTAACCGGTCTTGCTACTTTTGGGTATAAAGTAATGAGTACGGTAGGTTCTGGTATAACTGCCCTAACCCCAAGCCGTGGGTTTGCTGCACAGCTTGCCACAGCATCAACAGTAGTGCTTGCCTCAGGAACTGGGCTTCCAATTTCAACTACCCAAACCTTAGTAGGCGCTATTATGGGGGTTGGTCTTGCTCGAGGTATTGCAGCTATAAACCTTACCTTAGTGCGCAATATTGTGGTCTCCTGGGTTATTACCGTACCTGTTGGGGCTTTCTTTGCTATTATTTTCTTTTATATTGCCAAATTTATTATTCTCTTATTAAATTAAGCACACTTTTTTATACCTATAAATTTCTTAACAAAGATGAACGCTCATCCTTGTTTTTTTTAGATAAAACATAATAATCAAATTTAATGTAGCATTTATAAACAATTTTATGTACAATAATGTAACAATTTGATAATAAAAGGACTGATTGTGTTTACATTTAATAAAACATTTTGGCTGGCATTCTTAGGTTCAGCTCTTATTAGTAGTCAAACATTTGCTCTGGAAATTAAGGAAGTTCCTCAAGATGAACAACCAACAAAAGTAACTGTAACTAAAGCCACAAATAATATTGCACCAACCGCTCAAGTTGCTACTAAAACCAATGTAGCTACTGCTAATAAAGCACTAACCCAAAAAGCAAACACACCTACTCCACCAAAAGCTGTTCGTTTTACAGGTTATGTATCTGATAAGCAACAACTTTGGACTACTCGCGGTCCTGGCAAACAGTATCGTGTTGCAATTCAAGTACAAGTTGGTGAAAAAGTCTCAGTTTTAGATGAGGCTAAAGGTTATTATCAAATCTTCACCCAAGATGGTAAAACTGGTTGGATTAGTAAAAAATCAATCCAAACAGAGGAAAGCAACCTCTCTAAAGTAAATACTTTAAGTATCGAAAATGAAAAAATTAAGTATCGCTTAGCCAATTTTGATTCCGAAACAGCTCGTGAACTTAAAAAGACCACACAAGAACTTGAAAGTCTAAAAGCTGAACATCAAAAACTTTTGGTTGAGCATAGTAAGCAAACAGAAGAAATTAAGCACCTTACCTCTGAAAATGCACGTTTAGAAGAAGAATCTGGTAATAAAGAAAGAACTAATCAAATTACCTGGTTTACTTACGGTGGTATTGTTGGTGGTATCGGTATAGTGATTGGGGCTATCTTAGTATATTTACCAAGACCACGAAGAAATAATAGAGATTACTATTACTAATATTTACCTTGGTTTCTGCTAAGTAGCTATAAGTGTATTAAACTAAAATCTTAGAAGCAATGACATAATTCATTGCTTCTTTTTTTTAGCGGTTATCTTCTAATGAGCGTACACTAAAGCTTTGCCCATCAATACGCATAATTACGTATTGCTGCTTTATCTCCATAACCTTTAAGTTTAAATAACTTCCACCTTCTTTTATAATCTTACCATTTATGGTTATAGATCTCCTACTTGGATCGGAGGAGTAATTATGCGCATTATAGGTAAATTTAGGGATTTTACGCTGAATATCAACAGGTAAATCTACTAATGGTAAAGCTTCAGGTACTGGCTCATTAGGATCATGCTTTTTAGCAAAAAAGTTCTGATTGCCAGTATCAAGTACTGCTTGATTTAATTGCTCTACTAAAGATAATTTACGTACTTGAGTTTTACTGGTGTTAGTGTCACTAGCATTATTGGTGGTATTTGTGCTATCTACGGTATTTGAGGTATCTAAGCTATTATCTACCAATAAATCAGTGTTTGATTCGCTTATCTCTAAAGGCTGCGTTACATATTTAACCTCAGCATTATAAATCTTTGATACGCCTATAAATGGCACTTTTTGCTGAACCTCAGATAATTCCCCTTTTAACCTTGAAATATTATTTCTTAATTGCCTTGCAAACTTAGCTTTCTCCTCTTGATACTGCATATCAAGAAGTTTAGTACCACTATCATACTTATAGATAAAACCCAAAGAAAAAGAAGCAATAGCAACTAAAGCTACTATGGTTATTTTTACTGTTTTAATGTTTTGCGAAGGATTTGGGGTATGATAATCTGATTGACTAAAATTTACATTACGATTAAATAAGGCCATTTATCTTCCCTCTTCTTCAGTTGATTCAAGCATAGTATCTTCTTCATCAGCTGAATCTATGATTACATTTTGGGTATCATCCATTAAGATATCATCAAGAGTTAATTCCTCTTGATTTTTGGTATCTTGCAAGTTTTCTTCAACTTTTTCTTGTGCTTTAAGCTCATCTTCATATTCCCGTTCTTTCTTAAGAGTATAAGCCTCCTCTTCTTGAGGAGAAAGAATGTATTGTAAATATAATGGATGATCAGTTTCAGTATAAGGTAATAGTGCCCATAACGTTTCAGTTCCTACTTTACCATCTACTTTTAAACGAGCTTCTTTCTGAAAACGTTTAATTCTATTTACTAAATTCGCATCCCAACCATTAAAGACATAATCTTTATCATGGTCAAAATTAAAGAGTATTTGTGAAAGATGAAGTTGCACCTCTTGTGGACTTTGAGCATTGATAACATCGTAACCATATGGTAATGGCCAAATTAACCTAAACTCACTTTCCATAGAATTTTCAAGCCATTCACGAGTTACTACCCACTCACGTCCTTGCATAAGTAATTGCGCAAAATTACTATTTAATCGTAATAAGGTGGCATAAAATGGTGGTTGCTTACCATCTGATATTTTAATAACAGCTGGAACATTATAATTTTCCAGTACTAGTAAGCTAGCACGCTCATTAACGCACATAAAGCCACGTGTTCTAATACTTTGACACTCTAAATCTACATCTTCATTATCGGTGGCATATTTAGAAGAAAACCCCCAAACTGTTTTTAAATCCTTAAAAGCATCACTTTCAAATGGTAAATTGCTAATAACCGTGGTAAAACGCTCTTGTTCACGCTTTTGCGCTTGCATACTTTGGCTATTAGCTAATAATTCTTTATATTCTTGCGTTAAAGTTGATAATTGCGAATCTTCTTTAAGCTTTGTTAATAATTCATCACGCTCTAGTGTTGGAGTTTCAAAATATAAATACCCTGTCCCTACCCCAAAAAGCGCAAAAGCTCCAGCAACTACTAAAGTAATAAAGCTTTCTTTAAGTGAAGGACCTTTTTTTAAGATATCTTTAATAATTCCCAAACTATCTTTAATGCCTAAAGTCTCAAGCACCGCCTTATGCATATGCTTCTTTTCTACTATATGGGACCTATCTAAAAAGGCTATTTGTAATGCTTTATCAGCCATTACATTTATAACACGAGGAATCCCTGAGGAGGCTTTATATAATTCGCCAATTGCCCCTTGAGAAAATACTATCTGTACACAACCTGCTGATTGCATACGAAAACGCACATATGAATCTAATTCATTAAGCGATAATGGTAATAAATGAAATCTACTAGTAATACGCTGCGCAATTTGTCTCATATGCTGCTGGCGTAAAATATCTTGTAATTCAGGCTGACCTATTAAAATTACTTGTAAGAGTTTTTCATTATCAGTTTCGATATTAGTAAGCAATCTTACCTGCTCGATAACCTCATCACTTAAATGCTGAGCCTCATCGATCATTAAAATTGCTTTACGACCTTTTTGGTAATTAGTCGTTAAAAAATCACTTATTTTTTCAATTAATACTCGTTTGGAACTATTAGGCTCAAAATCAATAGCAAACTCCCGGCAAATAGTTTCTAAGATCTCAATTAACGATAAATCTGGATCAAATATTACCGCTCTATCAACATTACCCGGTAATTCACTTAGTAAACTTCTGGCAATAACTGTCTTACCAGTACCAACTTCACCTGTAAATAATACAAAACCACCTGACTGAGAAATACCTCGCTTAAGCTGAGCTAAGGCCTCACGATGATGGATACTTAAATAAAAAAACTTAGGATTAGGTGAAATGCTAAATGGCGATTCACTTAATCCAAAAAAACTCTTATACATGCACCTTTAATCCTTGACAAAAGATCGCATTTCGCTTAGTGTATTTTACACTATGTAACCTCTTTATACCTAATACCTATAAATAAAAACAAGAGCAACACAAAAAAATTCTCCCAATTTCCTAAATAATGTTCAATTATGAAATTAATTAAGGATCCACGCATGCAAATATACTTAGTTGGTGGTGCCATTCGCGATAGGTTACTACATATTAAAAATGCAGACCATGATTGGTGTGTAACAGGTGCAACGCCCGAGGAGATGTTAAAACTTGGGTTTTATCGCTGTGGTAAAGATTTTCCGGTATTTATCCATCCAGAAACTCATGAGGAATATGCTCTTGCCCGAAAAGAACGCAAGGAAGGTCATGGCTATCATGGATTTATTTGCGATTTTGGTAAAGAGGTAACTATTGAAGAGGATTTACTACGCCGAGACCTTACCATAAATGCTATTGCTGAGGATGAAGATCATAATCTTATAGACCCAACTGGTGGTATTGATGATTTAAATAAACGCATTCTTAGACACGTATCAGATGCCTTTATTGAAGATCCTTTGAGAGTTTTACGTCTTGCTCGCTTTTATGCTCGTTTTGCAAAATATGGCTTTAAGGTAGCTTATGAAACTATTGCACTTTGTAAAAAAGTAGTAGCATCTAATGAATTAACGCATTTAACTCCTCAGCGCATTTGGCTTGAAACAGAAAAAGCATTAGCAACCGATAATCCTGAGCTTTATTTTATCTTTTTAGAAGATATTGGAGCATTAGAGCAAACCATGCCTGAAATCTCGGCTCTTAGTAACGTTCCGCAAGAAGAGCTTTATCATCCTGAGGGCAATGCTTTTAACCATACTATGCTTACTCTTAAAGAAAGTGTAAGATTAACTTCTTACCTACCACTACGCTTTGCTATGCTAACTCATGATTTAGGGAAAGTGTTAACACCAAAAGAACAATTACCAGCCCACCCTATGCACCGAGCTTTAAGTAAAGATATTATTACCTCTTTTGCCAAGCGTTTACAAACACCTAATGAGTATTTAGATTTAGCCTTAAAAATTGGAGCTACACATACTTATGTAAACCTCTTAACAATGAATCCCAAAGAGTTATTAACTATTTTTACTAAAATGGATGCTTATCGTAATCATTATAATATTACATATCTTGCCATAGCTTTAGCTGCTGATTTTTTTGGTAGAAAAATTTCCTTTACTAAGCCTTTTTATCCACCATATTTTATAAGCTACCTATTTACCCAATCTCTTAAAATAAATGTAGCTGATATTATTAAAGAAGGCTTTAAAAATAAAGAAATTTCAGAGGAACTTGCTAAAAGACGTATAAACGTTATTAGTAAGGCTCAAAAGCTTTTACAAGAACAATATGAAGATTATGATAACTTTATTTAACTCTTAAAAGTTTGTCATTATTACGCTAAGCAAGACGGGAGTAACATTACTCCCGTCTTGCTTTATGTTTAATTTAATTATGTTTAGTACTTCATTATTTGCAGCTTTTTATAGCTCTTTAAGAGCTGTGAAAACTACCAAAAATATTACCAAAATACATAAAGCAAAAATACCCCTAAAAGAAGGCGGTATATTACATATGGCAATAGTCCCAACTTAGTAAGTAACTCTAAAAAAACTTTAATTACAATATAGGCTGTAATAAAAGAGATAACCATAGCAGTAATAATAAACGAAATTGACATACTGCCCGGAGTCTCGGCAATATCTTTAGCAGCTAAGAGCGCACTAGCTGCAATAGTTGGAATGGAAAGTAAAAAACTAAATTTAGCAGCGCTTTTTGGGGATAACCCAAAAAAATACCCAGCAGTTAGGGTAATACCTGAGCGAGAAGTACCTGGAATAATGGCAAGCATTTGCGCAAAACCAATACCGATAGCAGCTTTTAAGGATAAAGGCTTATAGTCTTTTTGGATATCAGTTTTTGGCTGATTTTCTGTTTTTATGGTTTGTAGTTTCGCTAATGAGGCTTTAGAGTAGCGTCTATTAAAAAGCTCCGCAAAATATAATAATAACCCAAAGAAGATAGTGGTAGATGCAATGATTATCCCATTACGAGTATAAGCCTCAATATAATCTTTTAATAAAATACCAGCAATCCCTACTGGAATAGTGGCTATAACAATATAAAGCGCCATTAAGCCATATTCATCTGTTGGCATCCTTCCTTTAAATACACTTTTACAAAATGAACTAACCATAAAATAGATATCTTTACGGTAAAAAATGATCACCGCTAATAAAGTACCAAGATGAACTGCTATATCAAAATCTAACCCTTGATCTGGCCAGTTCTCAAATAACTTAGAAGGCAAAATTAAATGTGCCGAACTTGAAACTGGAATAAACTCCGTTAAACCTTGAATAAGGGCTAGTATTACAATATGAAAAAGTGTCATGTTAATGTTCCATAAGATATATAGAGGTTAAAAATCGCCAACTACTTTTAAGTTATGCTCCTTAAAAGTCTCATAGATTTGTGCGATACTTGTTTGAGCAGATTCTATTATTAAATCCGGGGCTATTTCATAAAGAGGCACCACTACAAAATCGTATTTAAAGATATCTTCTCGTGGTAATTGAGGATTAGTTTTACTAGTAACATTATTAAATAATAAAATATCGATATCTATGCATCTAATGCTTTGCGTATTACCTAAAGAGTCTACCCAATTATCTCTCCCCATAACTACCTCAATATCTTTAGTAAGATCATAAAACATTTTAAGGGAATAACAGGTACTAACTTTTATTACCATATTATAGAAATTTGGCCCCTTCGCATGTAGTGGGATACTTTCATAAACGCACGATGCCTTTTCAATGTCAGCAGATTTGGCTATATACTCAAGTGCTGCATGAAGTGATTTATGACGGTGCATATTTGAGCCTAACGCTAGATAGACAGTATTCATTACATCTCCTACTAAGCAAACATGCGACAAACTTTTACGCCTACACTTTTTGTCTCAGGCATAATTTGAGGTTTTAAGATTTCAAGTGAGACACCTTTTAATGAATACTTAAAATTAGTCCTTAGCGCTGCTATGATATTTTCAGCTAAAAATTCCACCATATTAGCTTTTAACCCAACAGCGATTTCCTTGATAATCTGTGATGCTAAAGCGTAATTTATCGTATCCTCAACATTATCAGTTACGCTTACTTTTGAAAAATCAGTATATAACTCTACATTAAAAATTACTTTCTGAGGAGTAATACGCTCTTTAGGTAACATCCCTAAAATACACTCAACCTCAAGAGCATTTATTAAAATAGTATCATAGGTATTAGCAAAATCAGCAGGCATATCTAATCAAAGCTCCTATACATTAGTATTGTTGCTACTACACAAAGTATCAAGAGGCCATCTTGGTAAGACATTTATTGCTAAATCACTATGCGCACCACACTTATATCTAAATAGCCCTGCATAAGCTATCATTGCGCCATTATCGGTACAAAAAGAAATGCGAGGATAATAAACTTTACCGTTTAAACTAGTCATTAATTTAGCCATTTGCGTACGTAATGTTTCATTAGCTGAGACACCTCCTGCTATCACTAATCTATTTAGCTTTGTTTGTTTTAAAGCTTTTTTAACTTTTATCCTTAAGATATCTACTACCGCATCTTCAAATGCTCTAGCAATATCAGCTTTAGTTTGCTCATCAAGGTTACCTTCAAATTTAGCAATAGTATTAGCGGCAAAAGTTTTTAACCCTGAAAACGAAAAATCAAGATTTTTACTATCTGCCATAGGACGTGGAAAAGTAAATCTACTGGCTGAGCCTTTTTTGGCTAATTTAGATAATAATGGTCCACCTGGATATTCAATCCCTAATAACTTAGCCGTTTTATCAAAAGCCTCACCTGCTGCATCATCAACACTTTGACCGATAATATGATAATCACCTGGAGCTTTAACCTCTATAATCATAGTATGACCACCAGATACTAATAATGCTAAAAACGGAAACTCAGGCTTATCCTCTTCAAGCATTGGAGCTAAAAGATGTCCTTCCATATGATTTACAGGAACTGCAATTTTATGCCAAGCATACGCAACACTACGGGCAACTGTGGCTCCTACCATTAAGGCTCCTATTAAACCAGGACCTGAGGTATAAGCAACAGCATCGATTTCGTCTTTGGTACAATTAGCTTCCTTTAGAGCTTCTCTTATAAGTGAAATTATTACTCTAATATGATCTCTACTAGCTAATTCCGGTACTACTCCCCCATATTGGGCATGCATTTTTATTTGGCTGTAAAGTGCATGACTTAGTAGACCCAACTTATCATCATAGATGGCAACACCAGTCTCATCACATGAACTCTCAATCCCTAAAACGCGCATATTATCTCCAAGACAAAAAAGCATGGGGCAATTATACTCTATTAATACCTCTCTATAAAGTAGCAAACTCTATCTACTAAAGAAAGAAGATAAGATCTCGTTAAAGATGCATTTTAGCGCCCAAAGCTCGATTTTCAGGCTAGCTGTTTAAAGATTCTGAAAAGTTGACGATATACGTTCCCCAAAACACTACCTACACGAAAAAAGTTAGATAATTTTTAAAAAATAAGTTTACTTTCTTAACGTTTAGTACTAAAATTCGCTCAGTTTTTTACGATAGTAATATCGTATTTCCTTTTTATGATATATTCCACTGAGGTGAGAGGCACATGCCAGTAATTAAAGTACGTGAAAACGAACCATTTGACGTTGCATTACGTCGCTTCAAGCGTTCTTGTGAAAAAGCAGGTATCTTAGCAGATGTACGTAGTCGTGAATTCTATGAAAAGCCAACTACTGTACGTAAACGCGCTAAGGCATCAGCTATCAAGCGTCACGCTAAGAAGTTAGCTCGTGAAAATGCTCGTCATACTCGTTTATACTAGTATTTACTCAAATTTAATTTTTAACCGTTAGGTAGAGGTTCAAAAATGTCATTACGTGAAGATTTAAACGCCCAAATTAAGAAGGCAATGATCGCTAAAGACAAGATGCGCCTTAACGCATTGCGCTTACTTCTATCTGAGGTTAAAAAGATTGAGGTAGATGAACGTATTACTGCTGATGATGCACGCATGATTGCTATTGTTACTAAAATGGTAAAACAGCGTGAAGATTCAGCTATACAATATACTTCTGCAGGTCGTCCTGAATTAGCTGAAGGTGAACAATTTGAAGCTTCTGTTTTACAGGAGTTTTTACCACCTGCTTTATCTGATGATGAAGTAAATGCTTATATTGCTAAAGCTATTTCCGATACTAATGCGCAAGCTATGAGTGATATGTCCAAAGTCATGGCTGCTTTAAAGCCTGTTCTTCAAGGACGTACTGATATGGGTAAACTTAGTAAGAAAGTACGTGAAGCTCTATCTTAATTATCAAAATACTTTAAGAAGACTCCTTTTGGAGTCTTTTTTTAGATTTTGGTATTGCTTTTGAAGAAAATTAAGGAAAATCACCTGTAATAGCAATTTCCCTTAAGATTGTTGTTGCTAACTTTTGTATAAGCTTGTTAACGATTCTTTTTATAAGCTTTAATTCCTTTAGAGCTTTTACGAATTTTACCTAAACTATTAGTAATAGCATCTTGGTAAGAGACTGCTAAATCTCTCCCTTCTTGCATAAGCTTTTGCATAGTTAATACTAAAGATTGGTCAGCTTTAGTAATAAGCTCACTTGCTTTAAGCTCCTTAAAACCTACTTCAAAAGCAGTTATTTGCTCATCAAGTGTTTCATCTAAAGCATCTAAAGCAACCTCATGCTCAAGCACTTTTTTATAGGCGCAGTTTATCTTTTCTTGGTAACTTATTAACTCTTCAATCTTAGCATTAACATCTAACATAAGCTATCTACCCTCTTCTTCTAGTTTACTTCTTTGGGCAAAAGCTTTTTGTTTTTCACTTTCAGGAATACTATCCCAGGCTTTTTTAATTGGTGTTAATAAGCGAATAATTTCATCTAGAGGCTGAGTATCTAAATTTACTGAAGCATCATTAAGTCTCATTTTTACGTATTCATATAAATCATAAAAACGCTGTGATACGTCACCTTGACTCATATCAAGACCTGTTTGTAAACCTGTAACTATCGCTAATGCCTTATCAATGCGATCTGCCTTAAACTCAAGATCTTTTCTTTCAATAGCGCCTTTGGCCTGAGCTATTCTCTCAAAAAGACCATCGTACATCATAGAAATAATACGATGAGGATCGGCAACTGAAATCTCTGCCTCCAGATTTGTAGTTTTATATGCTTTTAGATTTCTACCGTACATATCGTCTGACCCTTATTATTTACTAGTTATAGCTTACCATACACCTATTATAAATAAAATATCTAGCCTTACACAAGAACGGCACCCATAGGTGCCATTCTTTGCTCCTTTAAGTATTATAAGCTATTTTTGCTTATAATTATTTGTTATACGCAACAATATTAGCTACTTGAAGATGAGGAGAAGGCGCTATATAAGTATGATAATGAAGTATTCATATTAGCAATATAAGTATCAAGACTTGCATATTTAGCACGTAAGCTCTGTTCATACTTTTCAAGATAGAACGCATTAGCCGATTCTTTATCTTCCCAAGTTTTTATTTCAGAATTAAGGCTTTGTTCACGTAAGTCTAATACCCCAGAACTCTTAGTATACTCCTCAAGATATTTATCCATTTGAGAACAAATACCATTGTCCCCACCAAAGGCAGCTACTAATTGTTCATAATTACTATCAACAATTTCATTAAAGGTATCGGTGTTAATAGAAAGATTACCATAATTATCCATCTCAATACCCATTGAGAAGATATTATTAACGCCTTCCCCTTCAAGCTTAAAACTTGATAACATATTGCTTAAGGAACTCTTAATGCTATCACAGGTACTATCACCTGCAAGATAACCACCATCGTCATTTGATTCACCATCAGTATAGGTATTACGTGCAGACAATTCATCTAAGCTTGAACGCAAAGTATTATAAGTATCAATAAAACTCTGCAACATATCCTTTATCGCAGTAGTATCGGTACTAATAGATACCTTATTGGATTTATAACCTGTTGTTGTAGTGCCATCGGAATCAGTAATGGTCTCTGTATCAGAAAGACGATTAACTGTTATCTTAAGTCCTTTGATAGTATCATCAAAAGTATTAGTATTTGATGAAAGCACAGATCCATCAACATCAATCAGTGCATCTTGACCAACCTTAACAAGATCCATATTTCCAGAGCTTACCTTATTACCAGATGCATCAGTTGTAACACCTGCGGTAAATTGCTCAAGATTAGCAGAACCTGTGGAGGTAATAGAAAAATTACTATAATCATCACCAGTTAAGGTAGAATCTAAGATAAACTTAGAAGAGCCATCAGATAAAGTTAAAATATTAGCTGTAACCCCAAAGCTTTCAGTATGCTGATTTATTTTTGTTCTTAAGCTCTCAAGTGTATCATCCTCTGCCACATCCACAGTAAAACTCTTGGCATCATCACCACTACCTACACTAAATGTCAGGGTACCAGCACCTAATTGCTCGGTAGAATCTGCTACTGTGGTAGCGTAGGATGTAGATTGCGCCAATTGTGTTACGGTAATATTATAATTACCATTTGATGCATCATCCTTCCCCTCAACGGTAAATACAGGATCAGTTGCATCCTGATGCACAGTTATTGAACGCTTATTAAAAGAATTTTTTTCAGCAATATCAGTACATATATCCTGAAATGATGATAATAAACTCTTTAACTTACCGACACCGGTAAGCTCAATTTCGGCATTAGTTTTTTGCTCGGTGACACGCGATGAGAGCGATGTGCTTTTTGCTGTAACACTCGCCTCAATGATGCTTTCAAAGTCAATGCCAGAAGCTACGCCAGCTGAAGTAATGGAACTCATAACACACCACCTTTTTTTTACAAAAGTCAACTAAACATTAGCTGCATCTTTACTATATTTCTTTATTAACTAACAATCCTTGTAGTTCTTTAGCTGAAACCTCACCATTTAACTCATTACGAATAGTATTTATCTTACGAGCAAATTTTAAAAATTCTTCCGTAGGAATTTGACGAATTACCTCATCAGTCTTAGTATCGGTAACAGTCACTACTGTTCGGTTTAGGTCTTGTTCCTTCGCAAAACTTAACCCATAGTTTCTGGTTAAATCGTTCATTTCTTTTGCAAGAGATTCAACCTCGGCCTCAACCTTTGCTTGTCCTTCTTTGCCGATAATCTTATCTTGCTTTTCTTTTTTAACCACTTCATTTTCTACTAAATCTTTACCATTTACGGCACTTGCTTGAGATTCCACCTCAATTGCCTTTGTGGTCTTGGTATTAGTAGTACTAGTTGTCGCATTCACAACCGCCTCAGGCACAGTAAACAATCTTGTTTTTGCGACATAATCTGCTGAGGTATTTACAACTGCATCAATCATAAAACCCTCCTCTCTTGAGCTATTTTATAATTTGCATATATCTAATACCTTATAGGTTATATATGCATACGCAATATTTACAGTTCTTCTAATCTGTTTATCGGAGCTATAAAGAATAACTTTAGAAGTTTTTTAAAAAACATGTGTTAAAGCTTGATATATATCACAAAACAAATCTAAAGTACCTATAATTACCCTAAAGTTAGCCATTAAAAAAATACTGTTCCTTTATCTAGTTATCGACCAAATTTATCTTTACTACAATATCCTTACTCTTACATTTTACTCTTATCATAGCGTAAATTACCTTTAAGTTTTTACAAAATTTTTCTTTTATTAAAAAAGACCAGATTTACCTAAAAACCTGGCCAAAAGGATAGAGCTTAACGCTCAAGAGAGAAAAATCTTCTTACTGCTGGAGTAATTGTAAAGCTATTTGTGGTCTTTGATTTGCCTGACTTAAAATACTTTGTGATGCCTGCTGAAGGATATTTTGTTCAGTCATAGCAGCTGTTTCAGAAGCAAAGTCAGTATCTCTAATTCTAGAACGAGCCTCTGAAACATTCTCAGATACATTCGCCTGGTTTCTAATAGTTGATTCAAGACGATTTTGCACCGCACCAAGTTCAGAACGCTTACTATCAACTACAGCAATAAACTTGTCAATTTCCCCTAAAACCCCCTGGGCTGCATCGGCAGTTGATACATCAAATATTACATTAGTACCACTTAACTTAAAACCTGTGGTGCCGGTTTCATCATCCTTTTGAATATCATCAGCCTCAATTCCTGCTGCTAATGTTAAGGAGTTCATATTAAAACCTAAGTTCTGAACATCAGCATTATTATCGGTATAGGCATTTGCTAAAAGTACGCTAATAGTTTGATTAGCATCAGCCCCCACCTGAAAAACTATATCTTTTGAGATGGTATCATCAAGTGGTGTAAAAGCATAAGTATCAGCATCTGGATCAATGGTAATCTTTTGCTCGCCATCTAAAATTTTTGTACCACCAAAAGTTGTACTTGCCGCAATTCTATCAATTTCAGAACAAAGCTGAGTTACCTCATCCTGAATAGCTACTCTATCCTCGGCGCTATTAGTACCGTTGGCAGACTGAATAGCAAGAGTACGAATTCTTTGGAGCATAGTAGTAATTTCATCCATAGCTCCTTCTGCTGTCTGCGCAAAAGAGATGCCATCTTGGGCATTTCTATTACCCTGCTCAAGACCATTTACTTGCGAGGTCAAACGATTAGAAATCTGCAACCCGGCAGCATCATCTTTAGCACTATTAATACGTAAGCCTGATGCTAAGCGTTCATATGAGGTATCAAGCTTGTTTGTTGCATTACTTAACATTCTTCTAGCGTTAATAGAAGATGTATTGGTATTAACATATAAAGCCATAATTCTTCTCCTAAGCTCCTTCCTTTAACAGGTAGTACTAACTTATCTTGTTATTTTTATCCATCTAGCAAACCTTTTTTGTTAAATCGTAATTTTTTGTAGTAAACAAACTGTAAACTTTGCTAAGTGTATATGAAATAAGTATGCCAACTTTTTAAAATTATAAAAAACTTTATATCCACCATTAAAATTATTAAAAAATTATAATATTTATATAAAATACATAGTACTAATTTACTTTTTTACCAAAGACTTATAGCTACAGGAAAGTCTATGCCGATTTTTTGACAAAAGGGATCGGCAATAAATTACCTCTTGGCAAATTATTAGCATTTAATTTTTTACAAATTTAAGAGTTTGCCTGCCATCAGGGGATTAAAGAGAAAGTAAGGTTTGGAAGGGAATTTTTTAGGTGAAGAAATTCGTGCTAGAGTTAAATTAGCGGCAGTTTGTAAGAAAGTTTATTACCTTGCCTTTTTACCTTACCCCATCAATTACCAAAAAAGCCAGCCTTGCAAAGCTGACTTTTTAAGATCTTGAAGATAAAAAATTCTATCTACTATTGCTGTAATAACTGTAAAGCAATTTGTGGTCTTTGGTTTGCCTGACTTAAAATACTCTGTGATGCCTGTTGGAGGATATTTTGTTCTGTCATGGCAGCTGTTTCAGTAGCAAAGTCAGTATCTCTAATTCTTGAACGTGCATCTGATACGTTTTCAGTGACATTTGACTGGTTTCTAATTGTTGATTCAAGACGGTTTTGAATAGCACCTAATTCAGAACGCTTGCTATCAACTGCAGCAATAAAGCTATCAATATTTGCTAAAACATCTTGTGCTGAATCTGCAGTTGATACATCAAATACTAAGGCTCCATTGTTCACAAAGAACCCTGTTGCATCACCATCTACCCCAGCACCAGCAGATGCAGCAATTTTTGTAGCATCATCAAGTCCTGCTGCTAAGAATAACCCTGCTACACTAAAACCTACATTATTACCATCTCTCATTAAACCAAGATTAACTGAAATAGTCTGATTAGCATCAGCACCTACCTGGAATACTATATCCTTATCACTTGTTGTAGCATCTGCAGCAACTGTAATGTCCTTCTCTTTTACTGTTAAATTAGTTTCACCATCGAGGATTTTTGTACCACCAAAAGTTGTACTTTCTGAAATTCTATCAATTTCAGTACATAAAGCTGTAACTTCATCCTGAATAGCCTGACGATCTTCTGCGCTATTAGTACCGTTTGCTGACTGAATAGCAAGTGTACGAATTCTTTGAAGCATAGTGGTAATTTCATCCATTGCACCTTCTGCTGTTTGCGCATAACTGATACCATCCTGGGCATTTCTGTTACCCTGTTCCAAACCGTTAATCTGAGAAGTTAAACGGTTAGAAATCTGAAGACCTGCGGCATCATCTTTTGCGCTATTGATACGTAAACCTGAAGCTAAACGTTCATAAGAAGTATCAAGTTTATTAGTAGCATTTGATAAATTACGTCTTGCATTAATTGATGAGACGTTAGTATTAACATATAAAGCCATTTTTTTATCTCCAAAGCATCTATTACTTATCCAATCAGGAAGTCATCATTTTTATAGTAGTAATTTATAACTTTTTAAGTTTATCCTTAATGACTCCTTGTTATAGTCTTATATATGAAATAATCATGCCACTTTTTTTATTTACAAGACAGTTTTTATAAAAGCCTTATAATACAAAGGTTTTAAGGGTGGGTTGTAGTAAAAACTCTTTTTAAGAAGTAAATTTAACCGTTAATTTTTTGGCTAAACCTTCCTTTTTTTACAAAAAATTGCCGGTTTTATAAAATTATAAGTGGCAAAATTTTTACAGGTAGTTTTGTTTTTTAAGTTTTAAAAAATATGTAGTTTGGCTGTTGGGAAGTTTGAGAAAGCTTTCAAATGATGGAAGTTTGATAATTTTTAGTAAACTTTCATAGGCTGATTCTTTGAAGATGTTGGGAAATGACACTAAAGTCCAAAATAAAAAAAGAGTTTAACAAGGTATTAAACTCCCAAAGGTATGCAACTTTTATTTCAATCTCTAACACTTGTTACTTTGCTTTTAACTCTCTTTTAGTCTATTGCAAGCTACATAAGTCTTTATAATTATATTTTTATCTTATTAAAGGTAAGATTAAATATAATCAAATAATGTAGAGCCTGTTACTACTGAGAAGGTTTGCTGAGCTACGTTTAATGCGTTTTGTTCCTTAAGTAAGTTCTCCACGGTTTCATATACATCCACCTCTGAAATATTAGCCTTAGTTTCTTCCTTAATAACATTTAAGGCATTATTAGAATTTACTACCTGCTCGATATTTGATAATCTGCCACCTACATGACCTAAGGCATTATTGATGTTTTCTTTAGCGTTATTAATATTAACCTGCCCTTGCGCTAAAACTTGCATAAGCTCATCTTGAGACATGTTCTCATCACGAAGAGCATTAATTACGGTGGAAATACTATTTAAAAAGTTATCATTAGCAGGAGGATCAAGTGTAATATCAGTTTGTAAAGCTCCTAAGGTAAAGTCACCTTCCATATTAATTTCTAATCCTTTAAAGGATATTGTCATATTATCACTAGTTAAAGTACCTTCTTGCAAGATTGAACCATCACGATTACTAACAAGCTCATAACTACCATCTGTTGCCACATTTACAGTAAAAGTATTATCCTGAGCACTATTATAATAAGAGTTCACAAAGGTATTAAAATCTGAGTAATTACTATAAGATACATTACCATCACCCGTAGCTGTTGCACTACGGCAAACTTGGCACTGCTCAAATAAGGCAAGTCCACTATCAGAAGTGGTAACCTTAACAGAAGGGGCAACCTTTACCTGCCTAAAACCTGCATCAGCTTGACAGCTATAACTACCATCTTGATTTTTTACCATAGTAGGTTGTAATGATTGGGATCCACTAAAAATATATTCCCCATCAGCTGTTTTAGTATTACTTAAATCAAATAATAAGTTTAATGATTCCTCCAATGAGGTAGCAATAGCCTCAAAGTTATAACTATCTAATGTACCATTTACAGCAGACTGCATTTGAATTACTACATTCCCTAAAATTTCATACATTGAAGAAAGAGCGGTTTCTTCTAAACCTAAAGCATCAGATGCTAGACCTGCATTAATAGAATATTGACTATAAGTTGCAATTTCTGCCTCAAGACGTAGCTTATTACCCATGCCAGTAGGATCTTCACCTGCTGTCTGAAACTTAAGACCTGTATTATACTGCGCTGAAGCTTTTTCCAGGCGTTCATTACTTTGCTGCATGTATTTTGTGCTCATGCTATAGCTTAAATTTGTAGTAATTCTCATAACCTATTACCCCATCGCACCTAATAGTGAATCAAAAACAGTTTGCGCTGCTGATATGATCTTTGCTGAAGCACTGTAACACTGCTGAAAACGTACTAAATTAGAAGCTTCTTCATCAAGATTAACACCACTAACAGATTCATTTAAAGTCTTAGTTTGCTCTTGTTTAGCAACTGCTGCGTCGTAATTGATAGTTGCAACTTTAATATCAGTACCAACATCACTCACTAAAGCACTATAACTTTCACTTATTGTTCTATTAGTTTGACCTTGAACCAATTTAGCTTGTTCTAAGTCCTGCATTAAAATACCATTAGAATTATCAGCAAAACCGTCAGTATTTAGCTCTATCGAAAAACTGTCACCAGTCTTTACTACTCCTGATATGCTAAAATCGTACCCAGGATACGTTGCCGCATCGGCAAATACTAAATTGCCACCGGCATCAACTAAATTTGCCATAATATTTTGACCGTTAGTACTCTGAGGTGCTGTACCTATTAAGTTATTATTGGCATCATAAACCTGATAATTAGCATTATCATCTACCACAATCTTAGTAGGTGCATCAGTATTAAGGCTTATTCTATCTTGGGCATCAATGGTAAAAGCACTGTTTGCATCAGTATTTGTCACCCCATTTAAAGCAATAGTAGCATTACCTTGGTTCTGGGAATTTTGCGAGCCACGAACGACACTGGCAAATGCTAAATCTTCAGGATGAGTTATAATCGCATCGAAGGTATTCCCAAAATCTATGGTAGGCTGCACTAAAAATTTGTCATTAGTGGCAAGGGTACCGTTGATGGAAATACTAAAACCATATTCCTCAAACGTCAAATTATTGCCGGTTATATTGCCAGTTTCTTTTTCAACAAATTCACCGTCAATTTTTTCATATAAAGTGTAAGTATTACCAGCACCCACTGTAAAGAGATAATCATTACCTGTGATATTAGAGGACTTACCAGGAATGAAGTCCATAGTCATAGTTGCAGTAGTACTAGTAGAAGTTACATTTTGGGTTGGTAAAGTAAAAATATCACCACCAACTTTATTTTCTAAAGTTAAGCCGTTTTTATTTTGTTGATTTAAAGAATCTGCTAAGGTAAGAGCAATTTTACCTAATTGAGACTGAACTTTCTTTAAATTTGAACATGCCTCAAAATACCCACCAAGCTTACCACCAACATCAGTTTTTAATGAGGTATACTGCCCACCGTAAGTGAACTTCAGGCCATATTCACTATCATCTAAAGACGATACTGATACTGCAAGCTGAGCACAACCATCATTAAGAACTAATGTTTGCCCTGAGGTTAAATTTACTAATGTTGCCCCTGAATCCTGCTTAACAGTCTTAATATCCATATAGTTTGATAACTCAGATATTAGACGGTCACGCTCATCCATCATTTGTAAGTATGAAGAACTATCACCTTGACCAGCGCCTTTGGCAATTTGCTGATTCATAGTATAGATGCCATCAAGAAGCTGATTTATAGTAGCTACTGTTTCTTCAATTTTTTGGTTAGTATCTAAATATTCCTGCTCAATATTAGAAGATAAAGTATTAACTTTATTCACAAAAGTTTCACAAGAACCTAAAAGCTCATTACGATTAGCAACTGAGGTAGGATTAGAGTTTGCACTCTGAATGCTTGCAAATAAGTCAGTTATTGAAGATGAAAGACCAGTAGCACTATCAGATAATAAAGTATCTATAGTAGATAAGCTGCTTTTAATAGTATCGTAATAACCTACTTGAGCATTATCACGTAATAATTCTCTTTGATTATAAGTATCAATAACTCGTGTAGTCTCAGTTCTACCACAACCTTGATTGATATTGTTAGTATAAACCTGAGTACTCTGACGATAATATCCTTCAGTACTAACATTAGATATATTATTACTGGTAGTTGATAATAGAGTTTGGTGAGCTAATACGCCACTTGTACCTATCGCTAATAAATCTGCCATCTTAAACTCCTACCAATCTATAAATATTTACTAAACGCTTCGTTTCTAATAATGCCTTTAAGCTTATTAGCATATTGAGGGTCGGTTGCATAACCTGCTTTTTGAATTTCCTCAAAATACTTATCAGGATTATTAGATACTGCATGAGCTTTGCTATAGCGATCATTAGAAGAAATCAATCTTGCATAATCCTCAATACTACTTAAAGTTGAGTTATATGCTCTAAATGATGATACTTGTGATACTCTTACGCCATTTACATATTCATCTGAGGCCATAAGCTCTGTTTGCCCCTGCCAAGACTTAGATGATTTAATACCAAAGAAATTATTATTAGCACCTATATGCTTACCCCATCCTGTTTCAAGAGCTGCCTGAGCAACTATTACTAAAGGATTTAGATTAAACTTACGAGCAACTTTAACTGCAAGAGGCATAAGTTTATTAACGAAGTCTTGAGGATCATTAAAGCTTGTAACATTATCATTATCCTGCATAGCCTTATAAGCCTTAGCTGCTTTAACATTCTTAATGGTATTGAGTTCCTCTTTTTTAATATTTGCTAAAGTGTCATTATCTTGAGAACAAGGCTCATCTTGTGCTAAATTTTTGACAGTGGCAATTGGCGTGTCAATAGTCACATTTTTAGCTAAACTTCTATCGAAACCACTTAAGTAAGTATCTAAAGGCTTATTGTTTTGAGCATCAAGCATACGTAAAATCTCTTTACCATCATCCCCCATACTTTGCGCAAATTGTTTAACAATTTGTGATGATAAAGAAGTTTTATTACCCCTATTAGCCATAGCTACAGAGGTTACCATTTGCTCATCAAGCATTGACTGAAAAATCCCAGAATCACTGCTTTTTAAAGGACTGTCTGGGCATATAGCATCATTAGTTGCACGCATTGCCTTAAGCCAAAACTGATTAAGAATAGACTCAAACTGCTCAGCGGCAGCTAAAAGTGCATCCTTTTTCTCCTCTAAAGAAGAAGTAGACATCTTACGTAATTTGTCAAGTCCATTGACATCTTGAACTAAGCCAAGATTGATATTGGTACTGTCCATAATTACTCCCTCAAAACGGCAAAATTTCGGCAAAATGCTATATTTATATAGTATTAAGCAATGAGTGTGCCATATTTAAAACAAACTTAAATTTAAGGGGCTAGGGAAAATTAACCAAAAAAAAGTAAAGTTTACTATTAAGATAAGTAGCTATTGAGAACTTTAAGATACCTTAAAGGAATAGGTTAAATTGAACTATAACGCAAAAAGGCCAGAACAAGAGTTCTGACCTTTGCATATTTATTAGCCTGGTGATGACCTACTCTCACATAGCGA
>CALXYT010000023.1 GCA_944393045.1 uncultured Succinivibrionaceae bacterium
TAGATTTTAAATTTTTTGAGAATGCCTTATATCCCCATAGCTAAAGCTTGGGGCTTTACGGCTGGGGTTGGTAAAACAAAAACATCCCCCAAAAAGAATACCGTAGTATGATAGCAAGATAGAGATATGATTTTTTTCTTTTCTTATAAGTGTTATCTTTTAGAAGCAATTACTTTGATTCTTAAGTTTTTCACTTTAAGTAAAGGTGCTAATTAGTTATAATAGCCTCGTTTTTATGACGATTAGACCGTAATTTTTTTCATAATAAGTGAGTTTACTAAATGTCTAGCGATAAGAAGCCGATTTTAATTACAACTGCTTTGCCATATGCTAATGGTTCAATTCATCTTGGTCATATGCTTGAGCATATTCAGGTTGATATATTCGTACGTTTTTTACGTATGATTGGTCGTAAAGTTTATTTTGTATGTGCTGATGACCAACACGGAAGTCCTATAATGCTTAAAGCCAAGCAGTTAAATAAGACTCCTGAAGAGATGATTGCCGAAGTTGAACAAGAACATCAGCATGATTTTGCAGGTTTCGATATTAGCTATGATAATTATTACCGTACTAATTCCCCTGAAAACCAAGAAATCTCTAATAAGATTTATAAAACATTACGCGAGAAAGGTTTTATCAAATCAAAGACTATTTCTCAGCTTTATGACCCACAGGAAAACATGTTCCTACCTGATAGATTTGTGAAAGGAACATGCCCAAAGTGCAAAGCAGCTGATCAATACGGTGATAACTGCGAAGTTTGTGGGGCAACATATGCACCAACTGAACTAATCAGTCCATATTCTACTATTAGTGGTGCAACTCCTATCCTTAAGGAATCAGAACATTACTTCTTTGATTTACCACAATTTTCTGATTTCTTAAAAAGCTGGATAAGCTCTGGTACAGTGCAAGATGAAATGGCTAATAAACTTCAAGAATGGTTTAATTCAGGTCTTCAAATGTGGGACATTAGCCGTGACGCTCCATACTTTGGTTTTAAGATTCCAGATAGCGATAATAAGTACTTCTATGTATGGCTTGATGCTCCTGTTGGTTATTTAGCCTCATTTAAGAACCTCTTTGACCGTATTGGAGTAGATTTTGAGGAAACATTTAGAGATCCGGATGCTGAGCTTTATCACTTTATCGGTAAAGACATTCTTTATTTCCATACTCTATTTTGGCCGGCGATGTTAAAGGGTGCTGATTACGCAACTCCTAAGAAAGTATTTGTTCATGGCTATGTAACAGTTAACGGAGCAAAGATGAGTAAGTCTAAGGGTACCTTTATTAAGGCATCTACTTACCTTAAGCACTTTACCCCTGAATGCCTGCGTTACTACTATGCCTCAAAGATTAACGGCAAGATTGATGATTTAGACCTTAACCTTGAAGACTTTGTCGCAAAAGTCAATGCCGATATCGTTAATAAATTAGTAAACCTTGCCTCAAGAACAGCTGGCTTTATTACTAAATTCTTCGATGGCAAACTTGCTGCTACTATAGATGATGAGGCCTTATATAATAAATTCATACATGCGCAGGATACTATTAAAGAAGCTTACTTAAACCGTGAATTTAATAAAGTAGTACGTGAGGTTATGGCTCTTGCCGACGATGCTAATCGCTATGTTGATGAAAAAGCGCCTTGGGTTTTAGCAAAAGATGAATCTAAGCGTGCAGAGCTTCATAATATCTGTACTATGTCTTTAAACCTATATAAGATTCTTATAAGCTTCGTTGCGCCAATTTTACCAAGACTCTCAAAGGCATCAGCTGAATTTTTAAATGTTGAGCTTACTTGGGATAACCTTGCTACTCCATTATTAGGCACCAATATCAATAAGTTTAAAGCGCTCTTTACCCGTATTGACCAAAAAGAAGTTGCTGCCATGATAGAAGATTCTAAGAAAGATTTAGCAGCCGCAGCCAAGACTCTTGATAAAAAAGATACAAAGGATACCAAGAAAAAGGACGAAGTAGCAGCTCCTTCACAAATCACTATCGATGATTTTGCGAAAGTTGATTTACGTGCCGCTCTGGTTCTTAACTGTGAAGAAGTACCGGAATCAAAGAAGTTATTACGTTTTGAGCTTGATTTAGGTAATGGCGAAAAGCGCCAAATCTTCTCAGGTATTAAGAGCGCATATCAAAATCCGCAAGAACTTATTGGTCGCTATGTAATTGTAGTTTATAACCTTCTTCCTCGTAAGATGAAGTTTGGGCTATCTGAAGGTATGATTTTATCAGCAGGTCATGATAATGAAATCTTCTTACTTAGCGCTGATAGTGGTGTTAAAGCAGGTGATAAAGTAATGTAATGTTCATCTTGTTTTAAAGATAAACTTCATTACAAAAACTCTTTACCAGCTAAACTATCAAACATAAATACCTCCATAAGCTAGGGGCGCATAAACTCCTAGCTTTTTTACTTCCTTTTTTAGTCCTCATTTTGTTTACTCTACTTTATTATTAAACTGCCTTACTTGTAAATTCATGTTAAGTTAAGTATATTACTTACCATACTTTATGTTTTTATCTCTAAACCCTTTTAAGGCAGATAGTCTTTATATGAAAGAAACACTACAAGAAGAAGTATTGCGTGAGATTAATAAATTACTTCTTAATGGTGAAACAATCTCACTAAATAAAATACGCCATAACATAGGACATGGCTCTTATTCTACTATTGCTCGTATTTTAAAAAATGAAGGGATAAAAACTACTAGAGGTTCCCATAAATCCAACGTACCAAAAATTACTAACGAAGTAGAAATGCGCATTAGTAATGCATTACTTGAGGATATAAACCTTGAGAGATTAAAAATCAAAGAATTAAAAGCCTCCTTAAATGCGGCTCCCTCTTTACCTTTACTTAAAGAGGTCTTACTTAAAGAGGTTATTTCAAAAATTATCGCTAAACACTTAGATGATTATAATCCTTTAAAGACTTTTATTGATAATGCCTACTTTTCTCAAAAAATCTCCCAAAACTCCAAAAATGTCCCCCAAAAATCAATAAGCATACTCAAAGAAGAAAAAGAACTCCTTGAGGATTATAAGCAGGATATCATAAAAAGATTAATCGCCTTTAGTGAAGAAGTTTCACCCTATGAATTTGTTGGCGAAGAAAGTAGCCTCATAGCCATGAGAAGAATGCTAAAAGATTTACTAAAAAAACCAGTAGCTGCTAATAAGAGAAATACTCATGAACAAGCTTACCAATACCGATATTAAAAAGGCAATAGAGACTTTAACCGAGCAAAATATTCCGATAAGTGTCCTTAATATTAGAGCCTATCTGAAAAAAGGCTCCTACTCAACTATTAGCAAATACCTAAAAAGTATTAATCCCAAGACTAATACTGCCTCCCTTTTACCTGAAGAGGAATCTACCTTTAAGGAAAGTAATGAAAGTAATCTAACCCAGGAGCATAAACCACACTACCTTTTAGATTCTTCCAAATCTTCAGAATCTTCTTCCTCTTTAGATACAACTTTACCTAATAGCATCTACTTGGAAAAACTTAAGGATGAACTTAGTACTCTTCTTAAAGAACGAAATGACCTTCTAAGAAAAAAACAGCTCTATCAAGAAAAGATTTTAAAGCCCATGGTAAGCTCTAATGAACTATTAGAATACTATATTGATACTCTGTTAACTGATAAATATAACCAAGCTATCCCTGGTGATTTAATAAAGCTTCTTACGCTTTTTTTAGCCCAGGAAAAAGCACAGCTCACCCTTGAAAAAAATAACTTAAATCATACCAAACTAAGTACCATCAACTTTACCTCTATGCTTACTAAAGTAAAGCATGATTGTAAAAATGCTAACGCTAGTCCAGGAGCCAAAGTGAATGAGCTTATGGTTGGACATGAACATGAACATACGTTTGGGAATGAGCACGAGCACAAACAAGAAAATGAGCATAAATGTAGCGAAGAGAAACTACTGAAGTTCTTAAAACTTTTTGAGGTAACTAACTTATCGTAACTAGATGTAAATAAAAACGTGAGAAAAACCACAGTTTGACAAGTTCTTAAAAAACCCCTTGCCAAATCTTCATGAAAACGCTATACTAAGAGAGTTGTTTAAATGGTCATAATTTTCTCCTTTCGATTAACACTCAAGTGGCTGTCTCCTTCACTTGAGCGTTAATTGTTCTTAGAGCCTTTATTTTTTATTCCTTATTCTATCCCTTATTTTTTTACTTTCATTGCTTACATTACTTTCTTTTTATCCCTAAAAACTCCATTAAATCATAATGTATATGGGCATAATATGCATCAGCCTCTAATTCCATATCAATTATTTCATTTGGGTTATCAAGGTTATATACTTTCTTGGTTTCGCATTCTAAGTCAAAGAAATTCTCTTTGCCTATCAACTCTTTTACCAAGTTATTGGTATGGTTATGCTGAATATAAAAAAGCGAATCAACTAGTTTCATGCCTTCCCAATCACCTAATATTCCCCAGGTCATATCAGGTTTTATTTTATATGGAGTCGCGCAGTGACCACAACCAAGTGACAATACCTTTATTCTCTCAAAAGGAATATTTAAGTCCTTATGCGCTCTCATTACGGCAATAAGAGCCGGATTATTAGCAAACATTCCACCATCGCACATTAGTTTTCCATCAAGCTCTACCGGCCTGAAAAGTATAGGAGCGGCACATGAGCATAACACTGCATCAGCTACTCTAACATTATTAGCTGATTGATTAGTATTAGTAAAGCAGGATGCCTCAAAACTTGATAAATTAGCATAAGGTATAACTAAGTAATCTTTAACATTCGCGAAAGTTATATCCTTTAGCACAAAGTTAAGGTGCTTTGCCAAAGTATCATTACTATATACACTATCGCGTAAAATACGGGTGAGCTTTTTTATAGCATCAATTGAGGTGTATTTCTCTTTTTTAAAGATAACAGGTCCAACTCTAGTGTAAAGATTTACTAATTCTTTGGTACTAATCCCGCAAGCAAGAGCCGTCGCAATAATGGAACCTGTACTAGATCCTGCAAACATCTTAAAATGCATATTGATATTATGCCCTATATACTTCTCAGCAAGCATCAGTAATTCAGCTGCTATTGCGCCCTTTAAAGCTCCTCCATCGCAACTAAGAATATAAAAAGGGGCATTTGATTCCTTAGGTGGCTCTGTTAAAGCTTCTAATTCAGCCTTTATACCAGAGAAAGACTCTTGTTTAAAAAACTCTCGTGCTCTTTCGGTGGGAGTAAATAAATCAGGAGGAAGTAATTTCATAGTAAATATTTACCTTGCCATTTTAAATATCTTTTTTGATTATACATTCAACTTCTATTTTTATAAAAAGACAAAACGTAAGTATGTGACTATGTTAAGTATTTTTTAGGCTTTTTAATTATCCTTTTTATTTTTTATTATATAAAACTTTTTCGTTCCAAAAAAACTCCAAACTTTTTTCCCAAAATTAGTACGATTAAAAAAATAATAGCCACCAGGTGGTGACTATTACCTTTAAATTATTTCTTATCTTCTTGCTAATTTAAAGCAATTCTGAGTTTATTTACTTAACGGCTTTAATTACTTCAAGACCATTCATATACTTACGTAAAACTTCTGGTACCACAATAGAGCCGTCAGCCTGCTGATAGTTTTCCATAACAGCAACTAAAGTACGACCTACTGCCAGACCTGATCCATTTAAAGTATGTACTAACTGAGTCTTACCATCTTTATCACGGTAACGAGCCTGCATTCTTCTTGCCTGAAAATCTGTACAATTTGAGCAAGATGAAATTTCACGGTAAGTATTCTGAGCTGGAATCCATACTTCAAGGTCATAAGTCTTAGCTGAGCTAAATCCCATATCACCTGTTGATAACGCAACTACACGATATGGTAAACCTAAAGCCTTTAATACATCTTCAGCATCATTAGTTAATGCTTCTAATGCCTCAAATGACTTCTCAGGTTCAACAATCTGCACCATTTCAACCTTATCAAACTGATGCATTCTGATTAAACCACGAGTATCACGACCTGCTGAACCTGCTTCTGATCTAAAACATGGAGTATGAGCAGTAACCTTAATTGGTAAATCCTTAGCATCAAGAATTTCATCACGTACTGTATTAGTTAATGGCACTTCTGCTGTTGGAATTAAGCAGAACTTTCTATTAACATCATCGCCATCAGCATCACCATCTAAAGAGGTATGAAATAAATCCTCTGTAAATTTTGGGAGCTGACCGGTTCCGTATAAGCTATCAGGATTTACTAAGTATGGAACGTAGCATTCTACATAACCATGCTTTTCAGTATGAAGATCAAGCATAAATTGCGCTAATGCACGATGTAATCTGGCAATAGGGCCACGCATTAAAGCAAAACGGGCACCACTGATCTTACGGGCATTCTCAAAATCAAGACCTAGAACTTTTTCACCTAAAGCCACATGATCTCTTACCTCAAAATCAAACTGCTTAGGAGTACCAACTCTACGTACTTCAACATTTTCAGAGTCATCAGCCCCAACTGGGCAACTAGCATCTGGTAAATTCGGGATAGTTAAGGCATATTCCTTAATCTCTGCCAATACCTCATCCTGCATAGCCTTAACGCTTTCAAGTTCAGTACCAATGTCCTTTACCTTTTGCTTAATGGCATCAACGTTTTCACCATTCTTAATGGCAATACCAATGGATTTCGAGATACTATTTCTTTGAGCCTGTAGATCCTGTGTTTTTACCTGAAGTTCTTTACGTTTTTCTTCTAAGGTATTTAACTTAGCAACATCTAGTACAAAATTACGAGTTGCTAAAGCTTTAGCGGCTACCTCAACCTCACCGCGTAGATACTTTGAATCGAGCATTTATAAATCCATTAGTATTTATCTAAATCAAAAAACCTAACCTATTAAGCCCTAAAAACTAGCAGATACTGGTGCCAATACCATATTAGCTTACAGGTAGTTCTATTTTTTAAAATCTTTAAGCTTACTATAAATAAGCCAACTTAAGTTTAGCAGCTTAAAGGATCTTTAAAAATCACCAAGATTATATAATGCACGCTGTAAAAATGCAAGAAAGCAACACCTTACACTTAAGCTTATTTACTTAGAATTTACCCAGCCTCTTTGGTGGTATTATTTTCAGGATTTTTACCACCTTTCAGGTGAACATCTTCTTTAGCATCTTTATGCATTACTTGAATTTCTTGATTAGTCTTAGTGTTCTTTATATAAACATCTATTTGAGTAAAAGCAATTTCAATTCCCAAGCGATTAAACTCATTATAAATTTCTGTATTAAGAGCGTCTAGGCAGATATTGCGATCAGCAGTTTTACGGACATAAACTCGTAACTCAAAATTAAGATTACTTTGCCCAAAACTTGTAAAGTAAATGCAGCACTCAGGCTCTGGCGCAATATAAGGATTATGGGCAACAATCTTTTTTAAGACCTCACGAATTTGCTCTACATTTGAGCCATACCCCGCCTGCACATTAACAATTAAGCGTGTAATAGAATCGTTTAATGACCAGTTAATTAGTGGCGAGGTAATAAATGCTTTATTGGGTACCACATAATCCTTTCTATCAAAATCAGTTATGGTAGTTGCTCTAATACGAATCTT
Organism: uncultured Succinivibrionaceae bacterium; assembly: GCA_944393045.1. Lineage (GTDB taxonomy): Bacteria > Pseudomonadota > Gammaproteobacteria > Enterobacterales > Succinivibrionaceae > HGM20899. The sequence goes on from CALXYT010000023.1 coordinate 7,638, forward strand.
TGAAACCACCCCACTATGATCATTTATGGTAATAACATCTCCAATTCTAATTGGGCGCTCAAAAAGTAAGATTAATCCTGAAATAAAGTTAGCAAAGATTTCCTGTAACCCAAAACCTAACCCTACGGATAAAGCAGCTACTAACCACTGTAACTTATTCCACGATAACCCCAGTCTTGTTGCACATAAAACTGCTGCTAAACCAATTAACACATAAGTAACTATGGTAATAATCGAATAACTGTATTTTTGGATATTACTAAATCTATTAAATATTAAAACCTCTAGCACACCATGAAGATTTTTAATAATTATCGTAGTAATAACTGCCATATATAAAGCAACCAATAAATCCATTAAGGTAATAACGTTTACCGCCGAGTTCTCACTATCTGTTATCTCATATAAAGAAATAGTCTCCACATATTTGATTACTTGCAGTATATCAGCCCAAATGTTATAGAAAATCACTGCAAAAATACTTATAAGAAGATACCTTACAATTTGCTCGGACTGCGTGCTAATTTCTGATATCGGCATTACCTCATCAACTGAATCAATTAACTCTTTATCATCATTTGAGGTTTCATTTTTTTCTTGTCTTTTAGCTTCTCTAGCCTCCTTATTACGCTTAAAATTAAGCCTTCTTGCAGCAAGTGATAACGAACGAATAATCGTATCATACACAATGCCATAAACCAGCATTACTAAATAAGTAACTATCAATAATTCGCTGATACGAATAGCTGAATAGTAATACCCGAAGTAAATTAACCCTGCAACAAAGCCAAGCACACCAATATTTAATAAAATAACCAGCTTTGACCAAAAATATCCTGCAAGTTTTAATTTATTTCTAAAGGAGGAAATAAACTCAGCAATAAGAGCGATGATAATAACTAAAGTTACCACCTGCCCAACTACATCATAAGCAAAAGTATCAGGCTTAAAAAGCTTAAACATAATCATTACCTGCATAAGAATAATATATCTAAAAATGCGGCGCTGATTACGGTACTCATTTACAGTATATTTTTTATTAAAATGCTCCTCACTAATGCTGTCAGGTCTAATAACTGCTAAATAAAAACGAGTAAACCATAATAATCCTGCAAATTTTAAGGACATTATTATTATTTGCTTATCAATGGCAGCACTTTCTTCAAGAGAGGTACACCAGTCAATAAAACTTGTTGCAAGCAAGATAATACCTACTAGCAAAGATGGTATTGCTACAGTTTTTAAGGCTAAAAGACCAAGTGACTTAATAGTAACTAAATGCGTATCTTTACTAAAACGCCCTACTTTATTAGATAAATCCACAAAGCTCTGGTCAATTTTTTGGTGTAAAAATAGTAATACCGCAAAAAGAATAATAAATGGCACACCTAAGAGCACTTTTAAAATAGGGGGATTGGCTAAGTGCACATCCGCAAAAGCTTTTTTTAAGTATTGGTACTGCTCATTAAAACCATCCTTAAAGGTATTAAACCACTTTAAGTTGATTTGTGGGCTTGATGGACTCCAAAACATTTGCTCATAAATATGGATATTCAAATTATCTTTTAGCTTTTGGTATTTGCTATAATTTATTTGAACCTGTACTGCTTGATTTAATTCCACAATACTTTCGCTTGCAAGTTTTGCCAAAACCCCTTGGCGAGCTTTAATAATCTTAGCTAAATCTTCTCTAGCAAGATCGTCAATTGGTTCTTTAATTTCATACTTTAAAAGTGCAGATTTTAAAAAGAAATCAATATTCTCTAATTTATCGCTCTCCATATTATAAGTATATTGCTCAACACGTAAATCAGAGATGGTATCGGATAAATTTATCGGTAAATCATATGTCGGAATATATTGCTGAAGATTAAAGAGAATTTGAGATAAAAAGATCGTATCATCAAAATACTCAACATGACTATTTAAATCACTTTCAATTTTCTGGGTACGCTTGATAAGACTTTCTAGTTTTTGGTTAATCTTAATATACTCATTTATCGCATCAAAACATGCCTCTAACCTTACTAGATACTCTTTATTTTGTTCAAGTAAAATACCAATCAAAGGGTGTTTTGAAGAAAGTTTTAACGGCTCAGCAAAGATTTCACGTTGCTCTTTTAAAGTTTCACTTTTTCTTATATCACTAATACGTTTACTGATATCATCAATAACAGCCTCAGTTTTATCTACTAAGTTTTGGTAAAGGGCAATTTTTTGGTTAATTAAATCTAAAATAGCAGTACTATTACTTAATACATATTGCTTTAAAGAAATTTCTGATTGAATAGCCATATTCTGGGCTGTTAAGCGCAAAATTTCATGACTTGATAAATTAGTATTAGCAACACTTGCTAAAAGATTTTTATTCTCAATAATTTTATCAGTTAAATGAGCAACTTTTTCTTGGGATGAAACTGGTAACGAGCTTAATGATGTTAAGTATTTAGCTAACTCCTCAACTTGCGCACGAGCCCTATTGCAATAAGTAGTAAACTTAGCATCAAGTCTATTTAAGGTTGCAATATCGTCAATAGCTAAAATATCTTCCGCTGTAATCAGCTCATTAAGTTTAGCATCAATATCACTTTGTTCTCTCTTAAAATCAACATCGATAATCTGCGAGATATAGTGCATTAAATTATTGTTAGTTATTACAGTTTGCGCAAATTCTAACACCGCCCGATAATCTGCTAATTCTTTTTGCTCTAAAGGAGTCAAGCTATCTCCTTTAGCTTTTAAAGAGGCGATTTTTTCTTGTATCTGCCCTGCTGTTACGCCATTACTTGAAATAGCAAATTTAGCAAGCTCATCTTTATCAATCTCTTTAATGTAAGGGGGTATTAAACTATTATACTCTTGATTTGCATTTACATTGGGATTTGCATATTCTTCTAAATAGGCACTGTCAGCACTGTTTTCGCTATCACTGCCACTCATACTTTCAGCATTACTATTAACACTGACGCTCTTACTTTGGATAACTAACTTAGTATTTTCCTCTTTAGTTACAGCATAGGCATTATTAATGGGGCTTAAAGCAATACCCATTACCAGCAGAACTTCTAAGGAAAGTATCAAAGAAGCTATAACTACATAACACAAAGAAAGGCACTTGCTTTTAAGTGCCCCTAAAAATTTACCGTATGCCTTATTAAATAACATAAAAACACCTAAATTATCCCAAAAAATCATGCTCTGTTTACGCATCATTATAACGTATTTATTAGTTTTTGGGATATTATATATTAGTCCTAAAGTCTTAAAAGTACTAACCCCCCTCAGTAAGTAAATCAATCATTACATCAACAGTTTTATTAGCAGTATCTTTATTTGCTAATTTATACTTTAATGCACAGGAACTTTCCTCATTAATACTACCATTATCATCAGCAATACCTACTGAATGTGGAACACCAACATAAACGACATTATTTAATTTATCATCTTTATCGCTTACAATTACCACGCACCAGAGATCAGAATCTTGACAAGATGTGCCTATATCCAATATCGAGTAATCGGCTCCTTTCTCAAAGGCTAAACTTCCTATGATACCTTTCTCATGCGCTAAAGGATAACCATAAACTCGGCAAACCTTATCTTTAGCACTATCAGATTCTCCTAATCCGCATGTGGTAAGCGTATTACCGTCTTTATCAAAACCTGCAAAACTTTCCAGTTTATCATAACCATTGATAACAGCTTTGGCATAAGAGATATTTACAGCACTTTTAACAGTCCCTTCTAAGCCTTGCAATACTGAAATCTTGGCATCTTTATGCAAATCTAAAAATTTTGGAGCAGCAATGGCAGCTAAAATAGCTAAAATTACAATAACCACCACAAGCTCTATGAGCGAAAAACCCTGGGGCTTTTTCATTATTCCTCCGAAAGTAGTGTACAACCTTAATGTTTTTATAACTATTCTTTACAGATAACTTTTTATAACTTTCTTTTAGACTTATATTTACGGTTTTTTCTTATTTTTTAAGTCTCTCTTTTAGTATAAACCACCAATGCAGTATTCTTATAACTATTTACCAAGCTATACACTTTACTTAGCTAATTCCTTTTCCCAAGAAGGAATAATCAATGATATAATCGCCAAACCTAGAAATTGAGTTTTTTAATGTTAATTTAAATTTTGGGATTTTTATGAACGCACAAGAGATTGAGGTTTTACGTAATGGCACCTTAAGCTATCATGCAAGGTTGGTTTATACCTTATCCCTTGAGCCGAGCTGCTCATTGCAAGAAGGTAAAGTCATCCCCGATTATAGCCATATAATTAATGATTTAGCCTATTATATTAAAGATAATAATGGGGTTTTTCATAATAGCGTAAATCTGCTTTACCAAGATATTAATAACTTTATTCTTGAGCTTATGCGTGCTTCACTACTAGCCCTTCCTCAAGGCGCTATTGATGAAGGATATTACGATGGGAAAGAGCTAATCCTACCTCTTAAAGGTAAGACTCTAATGAGTGACAGTGGCAAAATCTTTAAAATGTATGCTGACTGGCAACCTGCCTCAAACTACGCTTATTTAGCACGTCTTTCAGGATTAGGTGAGATTTCATTTTCAGCACTAGATTTAAATAACTATATTTCCTATTGGATTGGACAAAATGTAGCACGCAATAATCATCAATGGACCCTTGGCTTTATTCACTTTTTAAAGCGCACTAAAAAACTTTAGTACTAAAGATTGCCTCTTACCATTATCTAACACAACAATAAATACCTCTTAAAGAGAAGTTCTGCTATAATTGCACCATGTTTATAGCTATTAGGGGGTTTAATGAAAGACAATATTTACTCTGTACCAAGAGCACAGTTAGGTGATTTTACCTTTGATGATAAAGTTGCCAAAGTTTTTCCTGATATGATAAAACGCTCCGTACCAGGTTATTCAAATATTGTGCAAGCAATCGGTATGCTCTCAAGTAAATATGCGAAACCTAATTCTAATCTTTATGATTTAGGTTGCTCTTTAGGAGCCTGCGCCATAGAAATGGCCCTTAATGCTCCAAGTAACGCCCATATTTATGGCATTGATAACTCCTTAGATATGTTAAGTAGAGCTAGTGAAATAATTAAATCATCTAGTCCCCTGCAAAACATTTCATTAGTTCATGGCGATATTACAAACTCCCCCTTAACCAATGCCTCCATTGTAGTATTGAATTTTGTGTTACAATTTATTCCCCTATCGCAAAGAGATAAGCTTATAAAAGATATCTACGATGCTCTACTACCTGGTGGGGTACTAGTCTTATCCGAAAAATTTAAATTTGCAGATCCTGCAATTGAAAACATGCTTTATAACCTTCATCATGATTTTAAGCGTGCTAATGGTTATAGCGAACTTGAAATTAGCCAAAAGCGTGATGCTATTGAAAATGTGCTTATCCCTGAAAGCATTGATACGCACTATAATCGCTTAGCACAATCCGGTTTTAATCATTATAATATCTGGTTTTCATGTTTTAATTTTGGGTCGATCATTGCCGTCAAAGATTAATTTACTGCTTCATACAACTTTTTTACAAAAAATTAAATGTTAGGTATAATATGCACTTTAATATGTAGAGCTTTAAGAAAGTAGATAACTTTATTTAGGATTTAGGTTTAAATGTACCAACCATGGAATAAGTTTTTAGCAGATATTGCCGAGGATGAACGTTTATGCTCCTGGCTTAACGTTTTACCTAATGATTTAACTAAGTTTTTAGCATCCGATGAAGGCAAACAATTTCGTAAATACCAAAAGCTTTTTATTCGCTTAAAAGACTTAAAAACCTCAGCTTTTAATTTAAACCAAGATTATGTAAGTTTTGGGGAAGAAGGTACTATTACCGAAGGTCAAGCTAAGATGCTAATGAATACCTTTAAGGAACTAATGCCTTGGCGAAAAGGTCCTTATGATTTATATGGCGTAAAAGCAGAGTCTGAATGGTTAAGCTTTAAAAAATGGGCTCGCCTCATTGAAAATATCGATCCTTTACAAGATAAAAGCGTCCTTGATGTAGGTTGTGGTAACGGCTACCATATGTGGCGAATGCTTGGCCTTGGTGCTAAAAGAGTAACTGGCATTGACCCTTGCGCTTTATTCTTAGCTCAATTTGAACTATTTAAAGAAATACTCAATTGCGATATTAAAGATAAAATTAACCTCTTACCTCTTGGTATTGAGGCACTACCACCTTTAGAGGCTTTTGATACAGTATTTTCTATGGGAGTGCTTTATCATAGAAGAAGCCCTGTTGATCATCTTTATCAATTACAATCCCAGCTTGTAAAAGGTGGACAATTAGTTTTAGAAACATTAGTTATCGATGGTGATGAAAACACCGTACTAATTCCAAGTGATCGCTACGCTAAAATGCCTAATGTTTGGTATATTCCATCAGTTAAGGCATTAGAAAAGTTATTACATCGCACAGGATTTACCGATATAAAACTTATAAACGCTACTATGACTACAACTTCAGAGCAGCGCCCTACTGAACTTATGGTAACTGAATCTCTCAAAGACTTTTTAGATCCAACCGATCCTACAAAAACCATCGAGGGGTATCAAGCACCAACTAGAGCTGTCTTTACTGCTAGACGCAGGAGTTAATTCCCAAATGAAAAAACTTTTTCTTATTCCTTTATTATTACTAGTTAGTTATCAGCTTAACGGTTGTCAAACTATCAATGAAACAAAAAATTTAAGCTATCAAAATAAAAAGACCTTATCAGAAATGGCTAAGCAACATGATGGTATAAAAGACAATCTTGTTGATATTAACCAAAAACTAAATGAGTTAAGAAGTTTTCATACTGACGAACTTTTATTATGCCAAACCAACATTAATAAGCTTTCAACACAAAATAACGAGTTAATTAAGAATAATAAGAATTTAGCTACAACACTAAATAAATATAAACATGCTAATAAACCAAAAGCAGTGGTAGAAACAGTGAAAGATAATACAAAATTAGATGATGGTAAGTTAATTTTTGGGGAAGCTGAGTGGATATACATAGTCGAAGCTAACACAACTTTTGATAGCCGTATCGATACAGGCGCCTCTCTTTCATCTATCAATGCACATAATATCGAAGCTTTTGAGCGTGAAGGTGATAAGTGGTATCGCTTTGATATTCCACTTGAAGGCAATAAAGAAATTAAAATGGAAGCTCCATGGGTAAGAGACGTATCTATCCGTCAAGCATCATCTGATGGTGAGCTTGATGAGCGTCCTGTGGTAAGACTTACTGTTAAGATTGGTAATCTTACTGAAACTGCTGAATTTTCTTTACGTAACAGATCAAAAATGCAATACACTCTCCTTATTGGTCGTGAGTTTATTAAAGATTTAGCAGTAGTAGATGTTTCACGTAAACATGTACAAGAAAAAATTACTGATGCTAATTTAGTTGGCGCCCTTAAATTCTCAAAGAAAAAAGGCATGTTTATCCAAAATAGCAGAACTATTGAGTTAAAGAAGCTGGAAGAAAAAAACATTCCCGCCACACCAAAGGAAACAACTACTAAAGAAAATAACAATAAAGTAGTAGATGTTAAAGCTAAAAAGGATTAATCAGCCTTATAGAACTTAAATGCAACTAAAGTAAATTTATTATAGAATAGCGAGATTTTATAATAACAATTTCTTATAAAATTAACGCTGAACTCTACATTTGAGTTTAGGTATAACCAAGTCATGTAGGATAAAAAAAATGATAAGTCGTGGTGTTTATTATCTGGTAGTATGCCTGCTTTTACTAACAGGCATAAGTTTAATGATATATCAGCATGAGACCTTTGAAGTACCGTATTTTCCGAGCAATAAAAACATTGCATGGAATATTGAGGCAAAGATTAGCTTTGATACCAAAAACGATGCTTCAGGTCCGGTTAAGGTTTCATTTGCCATACCAGAACAGCAACCAGGATTTAATATCGTAAATGAAACTACTGCAAGTCCTGATTATGGTTTAAATTTTGTGGAAAAAAATGGTCATTCTCGTGTGGAATGGTCAAAACGCGATGTAATGGGACCTCAGACTTTATATTATCGTATTGAGATTTTAGCTGATAAAAATGCTACTCATACCTTAATGACTGTACCTGAAATTACTCCAAATGTAACTCCAGAACCATACTTAACAGCACTTAATCAAATTAAAGAGGCTGCATACAGTCGTAGTACTGACCCGTTCTCTTTTACCCGCGAAATATTTAATGAACTACGCAATCAAGACCAAAACGCAAAACTCCTGCTTCATACTATGAGTAAAGCTGAAATTGTCATTAATGCTTTAAATCTTGCTAATATTCCTTCACGCATTGTTAAGGTGTTGCGTCTTGAAGATGGTAGAAGAAACCAGAAGTTAATTCCGTTTATCGCTGTTTTTGATGAAAAAAATGAATTCCAGGTTTTTGATCCGGAAACTGAAACGGAAGGCTTTAAAGAAAACATCTTTATTTGGGAAAGCAACTCTAATTCCTTAATCGATGTAACTGGTGGTTCAAACTCTAAAGTCAGATTCTCCATTGTCCGCAATAATATCTCTGATAATAAAGCAGTAGCCCTGAAGCATGATGCCGATAATTTAAAATATGGTTCACGCTTTGATTTATCAGTGCATTACCTACCAATTGAAGAGCAGGCAGTATTTAAGGTAGTACTACTTATTCCTATTGGGGTATTCTTTGTAGTATTTTTACGTATTATCGTTGGTCTTAAGACTAGTGGTACTTTTATGCCGGTACTTATTGCCATGGCCTTTTTACAGACAAATCTAGTAGTAGGGTTAATTGGTTTTATTGCCATAGTTGGTATCGGGCTTATTATTCGTTCATGGTTATCGTACTTAAACCTTCTTTTAGTAGCGAGAATATCCACGGTAATTATCACGGTTATTGCCATTATTGGATTCTTAAGTTTTATAACTTATAAAGTTGGCTTAACAGACGGCATAAAAATTACTTTCTTCCCTATGATTATCCTTTCATGGACAATTGAAAGAATGTCCATTCTTTGGGAAGAAGAAGGTTATAAAGAAGTTATTAAACAAGGTTCAGGTTCTTTATTAGTAGCCGTAATTGCTTATTTAGCTATGAGTTCTGCAATAGTGCAGCATATCACATTTAACTTCTTAGGTTTACAATTAGTAATCTTAGCCTTAGTACTTCTAATGGGTAACTATACAGGTTATCGTTTAAGTGAACTAAAGCGTTTTAAACCATTAGCTAAAGAGATTAAAGAACCTCAAGGCGAACTTGAAGCAGATCGTTTAAAGAAAGCAACTAACGATCTTAAGAAGGGTAAATAAGATGAATATCTGGCCTTTCTCTAAATATTGCTCCCCTTTTACCTTGCATCATCTAGGTATTATGGGCATGAACCAACGTAATGTTAATTACATTGGTAGATATAATAGTCGTTCACTTTATCCTTTAGTAGACAACAAGCTTCTTACTAAAGAATTAGCTTTAAAACATAAAGTTAATACTACTATGCTTATTGGTGCTATTAAGCATCAATATGAAATAGCAAACTTTGTACAAGTCATTAAAGGACATAGTGGCTTTTGTGTTAAACCTGCTCATGGTTCAGGTGGTAAAGGGATTTTAGTAATTGTAAAAACTGAAAATGATCTCTTTTATAAACCTAATGGACAGGCATTAACATTTTCAGATATTGAACGTCATATTTCTAATATCTTGGCAGGATTATTCTCTTTAGGTGGTAAACAAGACTTTGCACTTATTGAGGACTTAATTAACTTTGATGATATATTTGCTGATTATAGTTATGAAGGCGTACCTGATGTACGTGTAATAGTCTTTTTAGGATATCCTGTTATGTGCATGATGCGCCTTTCAACCGAAAGCTCTGATGGTAAAGCAAATTTACATCAAGGCGCTGTGGGTGTTGGACTATGCATTAGAACCGGTAAAGCAGTCAGAGCTGTACAAAAGAATCTGCCAATCTTTAAGCATCCTGATACTGGAGCTGATTTATTTAAATTACAGGTTCCCTCTTGGGATAAAGTAATAAACTTAGCGGCCTCTTGTTACGATATGTCAGGTCTTGGCTATATTGGTACTGATATTGTACTTGATAAAAAGCACGGTCCTTTATTGCTGGAACTTAACGCCCGCCCAGGACTTGCAATACAAACCGCTAATGGTGCAGGTCTTTTACCACGACTTCACTTTATTGAGCAATTTGTAAAACGGCATCCTCAATTACCACCGGATGAACGAGTAAAAATCGCACAACAGTATTTTGGGGTAAAAGAGCTGTAACTAAAGTAAGCAATTGCCAAAAATAAAAAATTACTATCTTTTAACATGTTAAACCTAATCGGCATAGCAATGTAAAAAACTATGTCGATTTTTTTATCATAGAGCAGAATATAAACCTTTTATGGAAAAATTTCCGGTAATATGCTCCTAAACGCATACTAAATAGCATAAAAGTGTAATAATATAAGATAGAGGATCAACATAGTTAAACTTCACATCTATTTGAGGCTAATATGCATAGTACCTTAGCAGTAAAAACTCAAGTTTTAGCAAAAACACTAGCTGTAATAACTACTTTTTTTTACGCTAGTAATGCCTATGCTCTAGGTAGTTCTACTGATTGCTATAATACCTTAGATAACCTTATTTCAAGTTGTCAGACCTCATCTGGAAATACTGCTTTTAATGATAACTTTAATAAATTAAAAGAATATTGTTTCTGTGGTACTATTCAAACAAATTCACTAGAAAATACCTGTTACTCTAAATTAAATATAGTTAGCGATAATACTGAAATAAAACAAGTTGATATTACCGATGAAAGTAAAACTACATGCAGTATTTTAGCAACTAATAAAACCTTAAATTCGTCTCCTTATGCCTGTGAAATACAGAATGCTTCATATGATAAGGACCTTTTGGCTAAAAAGGTTCATACCTTTACCCAAAGCTTAGTAGATAAAATAGCTGACATTTATGGTAACGAATCTAAAAGAGATACCATAGAACGTTATTGCCCTTCTATAATATTTTATAAAAAGGAATGGGGTAATTATCCTGATTATGTAGATTCAATTTTAAATAATCGAAAGTATAAAATAATTTTTATGACTGATGGTCTTGACTTTGTAGCAAAAGGTAAAAACTTAAATAATCCTGATGCTATTATCATTCCTAATGCAGGTATTTTCTTAAAAGATGGTAGTAACTATGGCAATATCATAAATCTTGATAGAGAAACAGTTTTAAATGGTACTTTATATGGTCAGGTTAATTCTGGTAAGGTAAAACTTAATAATAATGGTAAGATTATCCATAAAAGCACTTCCCAAGCTTGCCCAGATTGCGTATTTACCGATGCAGTAACTACCACTTTAAATATCTCCATTACCCAAGCTCCCTGTAATGAGGCGCAATTACTTATTAAAGAGTGCGATGAGGAAGGAAACTGCACCCCTATTGAAAGCAGCTTAACAATCAATAATACTTCTTATAATATTCCAAGTACTGGACTTACTCTTAATAAAGATACCTTTAATTATGCATCAGCTAATGCCACATTAGCTATTAGTGCAGCTACTGATTTTACCTGTGGGGAAAATAAACTAGATCCGGCTAATGGGGCATGCACCTTTAATTTAGCTAAGGCAGGTTGTAATATCAATGTTGATGATGCCCAAAATAATCTTTTAGAAGTTTATATTAACGATTACTCCTCTATAAAGCTCTCTTTAGCTGATACTGATTTAACAAGTATTATTGAGCATGTAACAGGTAAAACCGCCCCAACTGAAGAAGATTATTCTTATAGCACAAAACTTAAATTTAGTGCCAAAAACAGAGATATTAAATTAAAAACCTATAATGATGAATCTACCCCTAATCCTGATGCAATAACAGTTGCCCAGGGTGAAACGAAAGAAATTACCACTTTTACTAAGTTAGATATTGCAAATAATAAAATTTTACCAAAAATAAGCATCTTGACACCTGAGCCAAATAGTGATGATTTTAAAATTCATGATCTATCTATTACCTTTAGCGCAAATCCTGCATCAGAAAATGGAGCAAGTAGTAATGCTACTGCTAACAATGCATCTTCAGTAGCCACAACTTCTTCCACTACTCCAAGCTCTGATACAACCAATACCAGTAATAATGAAAGTGTATTTACCTTTACCATTCCGCAAGAGGTAAGCATTACTACCTACCCACTTGCTTTTTGTGGTGATATTCTAGGTGCTAATACCCAAAATTATGACGGTAAAATTATCTACGCCAATAAAAGCTATGATATTACTAAAAAAATTGTAGGCTGCCCTGATGCCTGGGCTTGCAGCGATAATGAAAAACTGACTAACTTTACCTACTCACAAGAAGAGCTTAATAATATTTGTAATTCTTCGGAAAGTTTTTTAGTGGAAGATTTATCCAGTGATGATAAAGCCTCCTATAATAACCTTATCCCCTCAAAAAATATAGAAACTCTTAATGGCATAAATCCAGACTTTTTTACCGCTTGGTATCAAAGCCCAACTGCGCAAAATGCTACTCTTATTTGTCCAAGTGGCGATGTTTGCGCAAGTTCTATAAGTGATACAACCAATGCTACTACCGATGATACCACCGCGCCTCTTGGTTTTATAATTGATTTTAATAACCTTGCAACCAGTAAAGTAGCCTTTAATGAGGTTGGCTGGTATAGCTTATCATCTGAAAAACCGGGTTCTATCAATCAACATAATAAAAAGTTCTATTACTTTAGCCCTGTCTATACGGTAATAGCAGATCATTTAAGTAGTTACGACAGTACCTCTTACAATGATGCTATTAGTAATAAGAGCTACTTTGCAGTTTATGATTATTACCTTAATAACTATTACTTTACTCTCATTGCAGATGCAATAACTGATGCTAATACTAGTGCTTCAGCAAGTAGTACTCTTTATAACGATATTACCGCCAATATTAATAATTTAACTAAAAAAATAAATCAAAGCTCCTGCCCAGCCTACCTATCGCAGAAATTAACAAGCTTTGGGTTTATCAAGGCTGTGGATGCACAAGAAAAAATATTAAATAATTTAGCAAATGAATACTTAACTAATATCTCAAGAACCAATCATACCTTTAAGAGTATGTTCTTTAAGGTTACTACTGATGCTGTAACATCCTCAAACATTACAATTAGTAATAACGAAATAGATAATGATAATACATTATTAAATGATAGCTATCTTTATAACCTTGGCTTTGGTTTTAGGTCAGACTTTACCTTAACTAATGATTATAAAGAACCTCAAAGCTCCTATATTGGCTTAGTTGGGAGTATTGATTTTAAAATTGCCCCAAATGTTGCTGATACTGCAAACTTTGAAAGCATAAAAATTCATACCAATAATAATATTTCAGATGAATTAAATGGTAGCTATAACATTACTTATGAGAATATCGATACTGATGACCAAAAATATCTTCATACTTTTCCGATAAATGAATATAACCCTATTACAGCCTATAAAGGACGTTTGGTATCTGAGGTGATCTTCTCACGAAACACCCCTATTCATGTACCTATCTATATTCATTTTTATAATGGCTCAACCTGGCAAGTTTCGCCTGACAGTTGCTCATTCTTAAATCTTTATAACACTGATATAGCAGAAAGTAATTCCTTTATCTTTACCAATGGCAGTAACACCCAAGCAGATATTACAGCAGAAGGAACTTATAAATTAGATAATAGTAATGATATAACCTTAAGCTTAGAAGATGCTTATAAAAACAATATCATTACACCAAGCTTAACGAAAAACTTTATCTCAGGAAAATTACTACTAAGAGCAAGTGTGCCAAATACTATCAGCGCAAGTAGTTTTTCGACCTTTATTTTTAGAGGTTATAAGAACGTAGATTCCAGCAAAACAAGAGTTAATTACCTAGATTATCTCTTTGATGATACCACCTCTCGTGGAGGTTTTGTCTATAAAGGTAAAACTACCAATATTAGAATTCTGGATGAAAGGTTAATATTTAAGTAAAAGTAAATTAAATCAATAAAAGAGAAAAAGAAAAATATACAAAAAAATATTAAGTTTCATTAAACAACCATAAGCAAATAAAAAAGTCCTGGTATCTTAAAAGATATTAAGGCTTTTTTCATTTAACTTACTTAGTTTTAAGATAAACTAAGTTAAAGGTAACCCAGCTTTAATAACCTCAAAAAGCGAGCATTAATTAGTATTAACTGCAATCAACATAAAAAACACGAGAAGACAACGGCAAACATAAAGAAAAATATGCTCTTCTAAAGGCAAACAAGAGCGATTGATGAAAATTAAGAAAAATTTTCAGGAAAAAGGATTTTATCGTAAAAACACAATGTGATATAAATCACATTTTTAACAATTCAAAAACCGCATCAGGAGCAAGTATTTGTCCAAATGTCAGGCACTTTACGCACAAATGATAACCAACCAGCACAAATTTAGCATCTAGACAGATTTTTTTTACCTAAGAGTAAGGAGGTAAAAAACAAAGTGCGATAAAGCTCGAATTTTACTAAATACCTTAATATATAATGATATTTAGTTCAAAAACTTAACAATCCCTAAAGAAAACTTAATAAAGTAAGTGTATAGTAAGGATTTTTATAGCTAACTAATGCTGGTTAAATTTTAAGTAATAGCTAAATAGAGAAGTAAGTATCATTTTTTAAGATTTTATTGATCTAAATCAAGAAAAACTTATCTATCATTAGCTAATATTTAGGAGTACTTATGCCTGCCTATATTAAATATATATATTTATATTTAGTTAGCTTTAGCAGGTATCGGATTAGAACCTGACATAACAGGTAAAAAAGGAAATTAAGTTATGGCAAGAAAAAAGGCAGAAGTTTCAACTTCTTGCGATTTCGCATCACTAGACAAAGACGCTTTTAAGCAAAAAATTATCCACCACCTTCACTCAACTTTAGGTACTAGCGAAAACAAAGCTAGCAAGCAGGCATGGTGGAAGGCTACTTGTGCCGCAATTAATGAATTAGTTTATGAACGTTTAACCCAGACTCAGCAGACTCACGCACAGAAAGATACTCGTGCAGTTCACTACCTTTCTGCTGAATTCTTAATGGGTCGTTTAACAGCTAACAACCTTCATAACCTTCATTTATTCAATGCATGTGCTGAAGCTCTTAAAGAATTAAACATCGATTTAACCGATCTTTGTGAAGAAGAACCAGATATGGCTCTCGGTAACGGTGGTTTAGGTCGTCTAGCTGCTTGCTTCATCGATTCATTAGCTACCTTAAATATGCCTTCACTTGGCTACGGTATCCATTACGAAAACGGCTTATTCCGTCAAGAAATTCGTGATGGCCGTCAGATCGAACGCCCTGATTCATGGCGTGAATATGGCAACCCATGGGAAATTTGCCGTCCTGAATCAATTCAAGAAGTTCCTCTAGCTGGTTACGTTGAAACAGTATTTACTGAAGATGGTGCTTTAAAGAAAGTATGGCACCCAGCTCAGAAGATTAAAGGTGTGCCTTGGGATATCCCAGTTGTAGGTTACAACGGCAGCACTGTAAACATTTTAAGACTATGGGAATCACGTGCTCCTGAATCATTTGATTGGGACGTATTTAACGCAGGTGGTTACGTAGACGCTCAGACTGAAAAGGCTCAGGCTGAAACTATTTCTAAAGTATTATATCCTAACGATTCAACCGAAGCTGGTAAGATCCTTCGTTTAGTACAGCAGTACTTCTTCTGTGCTTGTTCATTAAAGGATATTTTACGTCGTTATAAGAGACAACATACTAATAAAGACGGTAAGGTTGATTTCTCACAGTTCGTATCAAAGATCGCTATTCAGCTTAACGATACTCACCCTACTATCGCTATCCCTGAACTTATGCGTACTTTTGTGGATGAAGAAGGCTTAGGTTGGGACGAAGCTTGGAACATTTGTTACCATGTATTCTCATACACTAACCACACTTTATTACCAGAAGCTCTTGAAAAGTGGCCTGTATATATTTTTGAAAAGGTATTACCACGTCACCTTGAAATCATTTATGAAATCAATCGTCGTTTCTTAGAAGGTGAATGCGAAAAGGCATTCCCAGGTAACGACAATATCAAGGCTAAGCTTTCATTAATCGAAGAAAGTGGTTGCCGTATGGTTCGTATGGGTAACCTTTGTGTAATCGGTTCACACAAGGTAAATGGTGTTGCTAAGATTCACTCAGACTTAGTACGTGATGACTTATTCCCAGAATTTGCATCAATTTGGCCAGATAAGTTCTGTAACGTTACTAACGGTGTAACTCCACGTCGTTGGTTATTATCATGTAACCCTGAATTAGCTGCTCTTTATACTAAGCACGTTGGCGAAGATTGGCCAATTCACCTTGATAAGCTTCGTCAGATCAAGGAAAAGGGCTTACAAGATAACGCTCAGTTCCAGAAAGAATTCATGGATATCAAGCACGCTAACAAGGTTAAACTTGCTAAGGTTATCAAGCAGGAAACTGGTATTGAAGTAGATTCAGAAGCTATTTTCGATATCCAGATCAAGCGTTTACATGAGTACAAGCGTCAGCAGCTCAACCTTCTATACATCATTGCTTTATATCGTCGTTTACTTGCAAATCCTAACCTCGATATCTGCAAGCATGTATTTATCTTCGCTTCTAAGGCGGCTCCTGGTTATAAGCTTGCTAAAGACATTATTTACGCTATCAACAAGGTTGGTGAAGCTATTAATAATGACCCTCGTATCGGTGGCAAGATCAAGGTTGTATTTATGCCTAACTACCGTGTAAGCTTAGCTGAAAAATTAATTCCAGCTGCCGATGTATCTCAGCAGATTTCTACTGCTGGTTACGAAGCATCAGGTACTGGTAACATGAAGCTTGCTATGAACGGTGCTATCACCTTAGGTACAATGGATGGAGCTAACATCGAAATCGTTGAAGAAGCTGGTAAAGAAAACAACGCTATCTTCGGTTTATCTGTAGATGAAGTTAAGGCTGTTAAAGCTGCTGGTTATAATCCATGGGATTACTACAACAGCAACGAAGAAATCAAGGGTGCGCTTGATATGTTAGACGGTGACTTCTTCACTCCAGGTCGTCCAGGCGAATTAGCAGGCATTAAGCGTGCATTATTAGAAGGTGGTGATACTTACTTAGCTCTTGCTGACTTCAAGTCATACAGCGATGCACATGCTCGTGTAGATGCTATGTACAAGGACAAGAAGGGTTGGGCTAAATCTGCAATCATCAACTCTGTAACTATGGGTAAGTTCAACTCTGACCGTTCTATCCAGGATTACGTAGATCAGGTTTGGAAGCTTGAACCTTGCGAAGTTAAGTAATAGTTACTTAAATTACTAAACCAGAGTGCTACTCTGGTTTTAAAAAAAGTATGATCATTTTTGATCATACTTTTTTATTTTTACATAATTTCCTCTTTGCCTAATGTAATAAACGCCCTACTCTTACACTCTTCTATCTTTAGACAAACCGTTATTACGTACTTCATTAGGGCAGAAACCTTCAAAATAAATAGTGGTTACATCATACATTCAACCTTTATTTCTCTCTTATAAAGCTTTTAAATTTGCTTATTAAGAAAGCGAATAATACGATTCTTTTGCCTATAACCAAGCCAAACAATCGTATTAATTATCGAGCCTGAACTCCGAAAAATCATAAATATCATTGTCGGAATTGTTGTAACCTTAGTACTTGAATTGAGTAGTATCGTATAGTTTAGAAGATGCTAATCTAAAGGTAGACAAATCTAAATCCTAATTGATACCAGTTTCAGAACCTATTCTAGTCAGGAGTTTTTGTAACTCTAATTGTTCCCGCTTTTTTCTAAAAACAGCGCTGCCATAACGTAAAAGATTATCTGGTTTGTAATCAGTACTCTCCTCAATGGCTTTATCAAGAGCAGCCTGAGTAATTATATTATTTTTCTTTTCTGAATTTTGATTCAAGTCCTCAACGATGTCCTGAGTCATGTTATCGAAATTATGATTCTCTGCCTTAACTTATCGACATTTGGATAGCTTTTAATATTGCATATACGAGAAGTTCATCTTACAGGATCTCTCAAGCAGGCATAGATGTAACCATATTTAATTCCATTTTTTCTTTTACATTTTTAAAAGTAATCGTTATTTTGTAGTCCTTTAAGGTTAATATAACCCAATTTATATTATGCTGATTTCACTACTATTTCACAGCATATAAAAAATTTAATGTCAAATAACATGCAAATTTTAAAAATTCACAGTATTTTTCACGTCAGAAATCAATATAGAAAAAATAGGGAATTTACCTTATGGAATAAGGAAGGGAGAAATCATCTCCTACCCGGGAAAATGGGCATATCACACACAAAAAAAAGCCCACTAGCAATAACTAGTGGGAACATAAGGAGTAAAAAATGAAAAATAAAATCTAATTAAACGCCAGCTTTAGCAAGTGCTTCAGATACAATCTTTTGCGCTTCTTTTTGAATTAGCGCTAAATGTTCAGCCCCCTTAAAGCTTTCCATATAAATCTTATAAATTGCTTCTGTTCCGCTTGGACGAGCTGCAAACCAACCATTTTCGGTAACAACTTTAAGACCACCGATATCAGCATTATTACCAGGAGCCTTAGTAAGTTTTGCGATAATTGGTTCACCAGCTAAAGTAGAAGCTTCAACCATGCTTGGATCAAGCTTTGATAAAACAGCTTTTTGTTCAGTGTTGGCAGGAGCATCTACACGATCGTAAATTGGATCGCCATACTTAGCCTTAATTTCGTTATAAAGTGTCTGTGGATCCTTGCCAGTAACAGCTAAGATTTCAGCTGCAAGTAAGCACATGATAATACCGTCTTTATCAGTACTCCATACTGAACCATCTTTCTTTAAGAATGAAGCACCAGCTGATTCTTCACCACCAAAACCAAAGGTACCATTGAAGAGACCATCAACAAACCACTTAAACCCAACAGGAACTTCCTTAAGGTTACGGTTAATGCCTTTTGCTACACGGTCAATAATTGAAGATGATACTAAAGTCTTACCAATAGCGGCATCCTTTGGCCAATTAGTACGATGAGTAAAGAGATATTCAATAGCTACTGCTAAGTAATGATTTGGGTTCATTAAACCACTCTTACATACGATACCATGACGGTCGTAATCCGGGTCATTGCCAACAGCAATATCAAACTTATCCTTTAAGCTAATAAGACTAGCCATAGCATATGGACTTGAGCAGTCCATTCTAATCTTGCCATCACGGTCAAGAGTCATAAATCCGAATGTTGGATCAACTTTATAATTTACTACTTCAATATCTAAGCCATAAGTCTTGGCAATTTCATCCCAGTAGTAAACGCCTGAACCACCTAATGGATCAACACCAATCTTAATCTT
Source organism: uncultured Succinivibrionaceae bacterium (assembly GCA_944393045.1). Classification (GTDB taxonomy): domain Bacteria; phylum Pseudomonadota; class Gammaproteobacteria; order Enterobacterales; family Succinivibrionaceae; genus HGM20899. The sequence continues at coordinate 27,119 of CALXYT010000023.1, forward strand.
CTTATTTCTGATTGCCTCAAGATCGATAATCTGTTCAAGTTCATCGATATATGGCTTGCGCATATCAACTTCTTGAACATTATCCATATTAAGTGCTTGATTGAATGCTACACGCTTAACATCCTTTAATCCGTTAGTAATGATTTCATTAGCACGGTTTTCAACCCACTTAGTAATGTTGGTATCAGCTGGACCACCATTTGTAGGATTATACTTGACACCGCCATCAACTGGAGGGTTATGAGATGGAGTAATTACAATACCATCTGCTAAATCAGTAGTTCTACCTTGGTTATATCTTAAGATAGTACGTGAAATAACTGGAGTTGGGGTATAACTTAAGCCCTTTTCTAGTCTAACCTGACAACCATTAGCAGCTAATACTTCCACTACTGTTGCTAAAGCAGCTTCTGATAAAGCATGAGTATCCATACCAATAAAGATTGGACCTGTTACGCCTTCTTTTTTACGGTACTCAGCAATAGCTTGGCTAATAGCTAAAATATGAGTTTCAGTAAAAGCACTCTTTAAAGAACTACCACGATGACCAGAAGTACCAAAAGCAACACGTTGTTCTGGAACATTCATATCTGGCTTATTTAAATAATAGGCAGCCATTAAACGAGGAATATTTTGTAGATCTTCTAATCTTGCAGGTTTACCAGCATTTGGATTTAAAGCCATAGGTTAGATCCTTTAGACAATAAAAATAATTAACCGCTAAATCTAGGTATTTTTATTTAATTGTAGACTTAGATTTCTTATACGCCAAAAACGTCTGCTACTAGAAGAATATAATAAGCAAACGTCAATCATTTAATTTCTTGTGAAATATACCATATTTTATAATAATTGTGATCTTTTTCGTAAAAAAAATTATAAAGAAGCTCTCATTTAGGTGCTTTTACTAATAAGATATAAGAATTTTGCTGAAAATAAGAAAATACGTGATCTTAATCAAATAAATGATATTGCCACGATCGAAGCGTGGCAATATGCTTTATAGGTATTACAATGAGATATATTACAAAAACTTATCTTTTATCTCTGCCAGTTCCTTGCTTCGCAAGTTGTTCCCAATAAGTTACTTCTTTTTCATGGGCGGCCATACGCTCAGCTGAAAGCTTAGTTAAACCTGGAATATCATCTTCTAACACAAACATACCAGGATCTTTTGGGTAAGCCTTAGCGCCACATTCCTCAAAAATAATCTGTACGGCAGTTTTGATATATTCTTCTAAGACGATAAAACTGCTTTCATTAGCATTAGAATCTTCTGCCTCACAATCAAGTTTGGTGATTTCTACTAAATCATCAATCATAGATTGTACTTCAGTACTAAAATCTTTAAAGTTCTTGACCTTTACCCCAATACCAACCAACAAAGACTCGGCAGTTTCTTTTAAGGCAGCCAAACGCAATGACATAAGTGCACTGTCAGGCGGTAACAGTAAATTAAAACCTACGCCTTCAAGTAAAGCCTGCACATTATCTTTACCATATTGCCTAATCCAATCTAACATATCGGAGCTTAACTCTTCTGGTTCTACCCCAAAAGCCAAAGTTGGAACGGTGCTAAACTCTTTATCATCGACTTTTACCCCAGTTGCCACCATTCCCAGTATTAAACCAGAAACTGCAGCCACATCATCTCGATGCTCACCAAATCTTTCAAATAAATTTTGGGCTATGCGATATGCATTCTCAGTTTGCATAAATTTCCTTCTACCAATCTTTTTCTTAAAATTTAAGTAATTATAACCTTAAATTGCTACTTAGAACATTATTTTATTTTCCACTATTATTGCAATCCCCTAAAAAGAATTGATGCTTACTTTACGTTCTTAAATACTCTGAAACAAACGCTTTAATAACGAGATAACAAAACTATTTTTGAAAAAATCACAAAAATATTGCCAAAAAAACTGATAAAAGTGTATAATTTATCCGCTTTAATGATGCTTTAGCACTTATTTAAAAGCATGTTCTTTAACTTTAACAATTTATTCATATAGTAGAGTCTATCAATATGCATCCAATGCTTAATATTGCCATTCGCGCTGCGCGAGAAGCTGGTAGAATTATTGCTTATAATTTTGAGCAGTCATCTATTTCCGTTGCTGAAAAGGCAAAGAATGATTTAGTTACTAACATAGATCGTGAATGCGAACAAAAAATCACTGAAGTTCTCCTGAAGTCTTATGCTAATCACTGCATCAAAGGCGAAGAATTTGGGGTGGTAGGCAATCCAGACTCTGAATTTGTATGGATAATTGATCCAATTGATGGTACTACTAACTTCTATCGTGGTGTACCGCATGTAGCTGTATCAATTGGTTTAAAGGTAAAAGGCGTTACTACAGTTGGTGTAATATACGATCCAATCAGAAATGAACTCTTTACTGCAGCTCGTGGTGAAGGAGCACAACTTAATAGCAAGAGAATACGCGTATCTGATACTCGTTCACTTGATAGTGCTGTTTTAGCAACAGCTTATCCTCATCGCTTAAAAGAAAAAACAGATTACTTTAATAGGATTTTCTTAAAAATATTTGCCAAATCTGCTGATTTTAGACGTGCAGGTACTGCAAGTCTTGATTTAGCATACGTGGCAGCAGGTAGACTTGATGGCTACTATGAAATGAACTTAAAACCTTGGGATATGTGTGCAGGCGAGTTAATCTGCCGTGAAGCAGGTGCTATTGTTACTGACTTTGATGGTGCTTCAAATTACTATGAAAATGGTAATATCGTAGTAGCAAACCCACAGCTTATAAAAGAATTACTGAAGCTTATTAGAGAATAGTTTTTTTCATAATTAAGTTAAATAAAATATATCATCAGAAGAGGTAAGAACCTGCAAGGTACTTACCTCTTGTTTTTTTATTTTTGTGTTATCTACCACTTTGCCTAATTTTTTATTCACTTATCTTGTGCTTACTAAAGCCTTAGCAATAAGTTTTTGGATAAGCTCAGGAATGACCTTGCGTCCCCTTTTGCGAGCATCATCGGCAACCTCTAAGGCAAGACCAGGTTTAGTATAGCGTTTTATGGCTGTTTCAATAATTTTATTCTTAGTAACATTACGCACATTTACATAACCGCTGGACTCTCGATATACCCTCTCAAAACCATGTTTAAACAAATAATGTTCAATATCCTTATCAGGTAAAAGAATAACATTATCCCCATTACCTAAACGTTTAGCATTTTCTACATAATGAATCCCTGCATCATCACCATCGGCCATTAAAAACCAGGCAATTCCTAATTGGTTAGCCAGTTTTGCTAAAGGTGCCACCCCACATTGGGCATATTCCACAAGTCTTATACCTTCGGCTACCAAGTCAATCCCTAAAATAGCAGCAAATTCATTAAGCACCCAAATTTCTGTTTCCCCTTCTACTAAAATCCAGCTACGAGCAAAAAGACTCATTGGGCGGTTTATCCTTATATGAAAAGCTATCTTTCTAAGCTCTTCTTCAGTAAAGGCTTTAAAATCAATTTCATGACTAATGGTTACATTAGCATTTCTGGTAACTCTTCTAATAGAGCCGATAGGTACAGTTGCCAGTAAATCACCACTATTGGTGGTAATGATTTCCTGGGTAGGTAAAATTTCGATAACATTCCAAAAATCATGAAGCATTGTTGGATGTAATCTACTTTCAATATCCTCAAAAATTACTATCGGATGGGCATGAATTGATAATTTTCTGGCACCCTTTTGTAAAAACATGGATCCGGCAATTATTGCTAGAATTAAATAGATGGTTTTACTAGTAGAGTTTTTAAAGATAGTATAAAGAGACCCAAAATTCGTATGCGATAAGGGCTTGGTTACCATATCAATGGTGCCTCTGCGATAGCTTAATGTTGCTTTCCTAAAAAATGGAGGCATAACCGAAAAGTAATGCTCAAGTAAGACCTTTAGCGCCAAAATCCCATCTTCTACTACATCTTTGGAGATCATCTCCCCATCTGCTTGCACAACATTCGCAAATAAACGCTTTAATTTATCAACCAAACAATCGGTTTGCTTATTAGCATCATCATCGCCCTCACCTTCTGCACAAAAATCCTGTTTAGCAACTTGAGAAGAATAGTTAGGATTGTGATTGTGTTTATTGTTCAGATTATTGTTATTTATTTTAGTATTATCGTTAAAGGTCGGTAATATTTTATTTTTATCATCATCTTTAAGCTTTTCATAGGTAGCTACCAGTGAAGGAGTTATCTCATCAATCTTTGTACCTTTTTCATCTTTATTAAAGCTTTCATATTCCTTTTGAGTAAACTGTCCTATTACCGATCTGCTATCACGCAATCTGAACACGGGATTTAAGGCAAGTAAATCTCGTACTAACGCTAAATTATTATCAATAGTTATTAATGAACCATCAGCATGTAAAAAGCCATGGGTAGTAATAACTTTATTATCCCCACGCTCGCCTTTAATAAAGTAAAAAATACGATTATAAGAATCAGAACCTGTGCACCAGAGAGGCTTAAATTTTAATAAATGGTGAGCTCTAAGACCTGTGCCAACAAATAATTCCCTAAAAGTAAAGACAAACATTATTTCTTTACGCCGCTCTACCTCATTACTTCCTTCCACATACTCCTTTCTAAAATCTTCTAACGTAAAATTATAAGGTTCATCACCATTGCCAAGCACGCACCATAAAGCTCGTAAAAAAGAACTTTTACCCCAGGTATTTTCCCCAATAAGAATGGTATGCTCCACAAAGTTCATATCCATTCTTGCAATACCACGATATCCAGATAATGAAACTTTTTCCAAGAACATAATAAGACCTTATAACACTAAACTTTTTTAAGCTTTTTAAAAGATAAATTTTTATTGCCCTTTAATTACAGTTTAATGTAAAAACCTATAATTATTTGAAATATTACCCCTTAAAAAAATCTCTTTCGTGCTTTAAATCACATGCTTTTTTACTCTTATAAGAAGTTTCAGGGATTTTTTCAAAAAAATAAATTTCTTTGCCCTTATCACTTCAATCAGACAAATTTATGAAGGGGTATAAGGTTACTTGCTAAAAGTAATTACAAAGCTTAAAATTAAAACTACCCCCAAAACACTAAAAAATAGCACAATGGGGAAAGCAGTTTATGAAAGAGGGATAAAGTGCAAGAATTAAAACATACTGATCTTCTACCGAATTTTTTAGGTATTGAGCTTAATGATTCTGAAAAAAGCACCCAGGTTACTTATGCAAGTTTTCAGGAAAGGGCTCATAACGCTATTGAGGAGTTAGCTTATACCAGTAAATCTAACCCTATAATGCTACTTACCACAAGTTCTGATATAAATATTGAGGATTGTATAAAAGATTTAATCAGCAATACCAGTATGCCAAAACGTACGCTTTATGATATCTGTTATGCTGAAAATCTTACTAACCCCCTAGCTCCTACTTGGCTACATATTAAAAGTGGTACAGCAACCGAATTTAATACCTTAATTTGTGAATTACTCAATAAGATTCAGCATAAATTAGATGCTGAGGATGTTTTATTACGCATTCTTCATAAACAAGATAATAATAAAAAGTTAGAAGATTACCTCTCAGATTTAGCAATTCATATTGCTGAAGGTAAAGATTTTGCGCATCCTGTACTTATGAATCTTATGGTATGCCATGAGCCAAATCAGGTGCCGGTGATTTTTGGGCAGGATTTAACCTGGAAAAGATTATTTGGTGGGGTTAATTACTTAACTGAAAATGGTACCACCTACTCGCATCAGCACCTCCTTGAAGCAGGGGTATTACGTAAAGCTGATGGTGGCTTTTTAATATTGCCAGTTGATGAACTAGTAAGAAATCCATTACTCTGGTTTAAGCTTAAAAACACCTTAAAGGCAGGACTTCTCGATTGGGAAAACCCGACTGAAAACCCAACTTCTTTAGTGCCATTCTTTGCACCAGAACCAACACCAATAAACGTACGTATTATTCTAGTAGGATCGTACTTGAATATTGCTGAGCTATATAATTACGATCCTGAAATTCAGTCAGCAATTTATCTACGTACAGATTTAACCAGTTATTTTAACCTCCAGAAATATGGCAAGAGCTTTTTACAATATCTCTATACCTTAGCAAATAAACTTAAGCTCTTACCTTTCTCTGATGAAAGTATGCTTAGACTTGTGCGTGAAAGCTGTCGTTATGCAGAGAGTCAAACTGAATTTTTAATCAATGAACAAAAAATTACTGCCATAATGCTTGAGGCTAACGGTAAAGCCCAAAGAGCTAAGAAAGATATCATCGATTTAGAGATTATGACAAAAACCCTATTAGATCATAACTTCAGATCTAATAGCGTAGTTGAGGAATCATCAGAGTTTTACCATAATAAACAAATGCTTATCTCAACTGATGGTGATATTGTCGGGCAAATTAACGGTCTCTCTGTTATTCAAACATTTGGGTCGGATTTTGAATATGGGGAGCCTGTACGCATTACTGCAACTATTCATTCAGGTGGTGAGGGTGATATTGCGGATATTGAGCATAAAGCCGATCTTGCAGGACAAATTCATACTAAAGCCATGATGATTATAAATGGCTACTTAACTAATAAATTTGCCTCAATAGATCCATTACCTGTAAGTGCTAATTTAGTATTTGAGCAATCATACAGTGAAATTGATGGTGATAGTGCATCTCTTACTGGTCTTTGCGCCATACTTTCAGCTTTATCAAAACAGCCTATAAAACAAAGTTTCTCAGTAACAGGTGCAGTCGATCAGCTTGGTAATGTGCAACCTGTTGGTGGCGTAAATGAAAAAATTGAAGGTTTTTATCGCATCTGCCGCATTCAAGGCTTAACTGGTAAACAAGGGGTAATAATTCCAAAGAGCAATATTCAGTCACTTATTTTAAATGATGAAATTATTGAGGCGGTAAGTAATGGCATGTTTCATATTTACGCCGTATCAAGCGTAGATGAGGCTATTGAGCTTTTAACTGGAGTTAAAGCAAATTTAGCTTCTTCTAATCAGGAAAACCCAAATCAGCCTCAGGCTTTAAATAATGAAGTAATGAAAGAACAGACTCCTGATATATACACTCTTATCCTTGAGCAGCTTGATAAAATCAATGAACGAACTTCATACCAAAAACAAGAATCGCTCTTAAGTACTATTAAAAAGTTTTTTACTAAAAAAGCTTAATTAATGACATACTCCCAACGCATAAATGCGGGGGTTTCTAGTATCAACAAATCTAGCCTACTTTTGTAGGTCTTACAAATTCTCCTCTAAGAGT
>CALXYT010000024.1 GCA_944393045.1 uncultured Succinivibrionaceae bacterium
TGTAAGACCTACAAAAGTAGGCTAGATTTGTTGATACTAGAAACCCCCGCATTTATGCGTGGGGAGTATGTCATTGATCTGGTTTTATCTATTTCTTATTCTTTTTAGTAATTTTAGGGATCTATAATTATTACAGATCGTCTTCGTCTGTAATAGCAACAGCATGTTCCCAGGCTAAAGTTATATTCAATATAAACTTATCAGCAGCAACGCGAAGCATTTTAGTTACTTCTAACTCCTTGCCTGCTTCAACAAAACAATGAAAGGTTCCTTTGGCGAAACTTCTAATTGCAACGCGTTCATAACCATTATGAGGTGTATAAATGGGATCTTCATATTTTGTCAATAACTCAGATAACTTACGCTGTTGAAGGGTAATGGTGTTTTCAATTTGTTTGAAGAATGAGCCTATTTTTTGTTGCTCGACTGTAGATGAAGGTTGATAAATGCTTGCTTTTCCAATTTCATCCTTATTTATTTTTTGGGGAATTGCAGATGTTAATGTTCGCAGTTTTAGTTCCTTTTTAAATAATGGTGATTGTATTAAATTATTTAAAAAGTATGGTTCAATATTTTTTAATTTTAATAATGCTAAGCTGACGTAATATGCTACTTTTTCAGAAGTTTCTACAACATTTGGTGTACCTATATCACCGATTCTTGTCATTAAAATATCACCTTTTTCTGGATGAATTTTGAAATCACGAATAAAAGCTTCTTCAGAAATAAATTTTTGGGATTTAAGAGTTGCAATATTTTCTACAGATAAAAACATAATACCTTTATCTTGATAGTCTGGGGTTGCATGCACTCCATCATATATATCAGCAACATCTCCCAACTTACACTGTTCCCAAGCGTTAATAAGTATTTATATTTTGAAGTCAGAATGATTGTTTCATTTCATTCTCATAATATTTACGATATGTTTTTATTGACATCCTTCTCTGGTTAAAGCAAGAGGATTCCTATTGTGGTACCTGATTTCTCAGTGCACTTTGGTGGGGTGGAGCTAAAGCCCTCTAATGAGATTCACTCAGCTGTAGGATTTTTATATCCTACAGTTGCCCTAATGCTTGATTAGGCTTACTCCCGAGCTGGGCAAGTCCAGCCATTAGGACAATAAAAAAGCTTGCAATAAAGTAATGTTATTTTAAAGATTAAAGGTTATAATTAGGTATAGTTAAAAGTAAAGTACAGGTCGTTATAGGTTAATATAAATCATGTGGAAGTTTTTTGAAAGTTTAGTAGAACCTTTTCCGAAAGAAGAGGGGGGCGAAATACCACCAAAAACTTTCATAAAATTTATTCTCTTTTATACTAACGGTATTTGGAAATACCTGTTTATAGTATCGTTTTTATCAGCATTAGTAGCAGTAGGTGAGGCGCTCTTCTTTTATTTTATGGGGCTTTTTGTGGATGTGCTTACTAATGCCAATCCAAAGACTATTTGGCAAGATAATGCAAGCTTATTTATTTCGTTTATTGTTTTAGTATTACTGTTATTGCCGATATTTTCTTTACTGCATCACTTAGTACTCAATCAAAGTGTGCGCTCTAATAGTGCCATGCAGATTCGCTATCGTATTCACCGTTATTTATTACGCCACAGCGTATCATTTTTTGCGAATGACTATGCAGGACGACTTTCCCAAAAAGTAATGCAAACTTCCATGGCTGTGCGTGATAGTGTGATAAAGTTTACTAGTGTAATTATGCATATGTTAGTGTACTTTGTGACTATGATGTGGATGCTGGCAGAGTGTCATTTATATTTAGTTTTAGTAATGCTTTTATGGCTTATTGGTTATGTATATATTATGTGGTACTTTATTCCAAAATTACGTAACCAAAGTATTATTAGTGCTGAAAAGCGTTCATCTATGGTTGGCTGCATTGTTGATAGTTATGCCAATATTCAAACAGTTAAGCTTTTTTCACGTAATAATCATGAAGAAGAATATGCCAAAGGTTTTATGGGAGAGAGTTTAACAGCTGACTATAAACTTATGCGTCTTGTTACTAAGTTTGATATTTATGTGCAGCTTATAAATTATGCGCTTATAGCCTTTTTAGTAATGTTATCGGTACTATTATGGAGTAAAGGGATAGTGCTTGTTGGTGCTATTGCCTTAGCTTTTGGGTTATCAATTAGAATTAATAACCTTTCCCAATGGGTGATGTGGGAGGTCGGGGTATTATTTGATAATATTGGTAATGTCCAAAATGGTATGGAAACTATTACAAAGGATATAACCGTAAAAGATCCTGTTAATCCTGCCAAAATTGCTGTAAATGAAATTAAAGGTGATATTGTTTTTAACGATGTAGAGTTTGGTTATAACGATAAAGTTAAAGTTTTTAGCGACTTAAATCTTCATATAAAACCTGGGGAAAGAGTTGGTATTGTAGGTCATAGTGGTGGTGGTAAGTCTACCTTAGTAAATTTATTACTGCGTTTTTATGATGTGCAGGGAGGCTCTATTACCTTAGATGGGGTAGATATTAGAGATTATTCGCAAGAAGATTTACGTAAAGTTATTGCTATGGTTACGCAAGATACCTCATTATTACATCGCTCTATCAAAGAAAATATCCTTTATGGTTATGAACTTTTAGCAAATGATAATAGCGATACTTTAGTAGAAATGGCCGCTAAAGATGCTAAAGCTTTAGATTTTATCCAAAAGCTCAGCGATATTAAAGGTAATCAAGGTTTTGCGACGCAAGTTGGCGAGCGTGGGGTACGTCTTTCTGGTGGGCAAAGACAGCGTATTGCCCTTGCGCGTGTTATCTTAAAAAATGCCCCAATCCTTATTTTAGATGAGGCGACCAGTGCGCTTGATTCTGAGGTTGAGGCAGCAGTAAAAGAAAATCTAGATAAACTTATGCTTAATAAAACAGTAATTGCTATTGCCCATAGATTATCTACTATTGCCGCTATGGATAGATTGATAGTCTTAAAAGATGGCAGGATAGTAGAACAGGGAACGCATAAGGAATTATTGCAGCTTGAGGGAATTTACGCTTCTTTATGGCGCAAACAAACTGATGGTTTTATTGGTTAATAGCGTTTTTTAGCAGTAACATAAAATTGTTTCTTTATTTATCACGTTATTTATTGTTTATCTATTGGGTAATGTGATACAATTCACCAAATTTTACTAAATTACGTTGTTTTTTCGTGATTATCATTGCGAGATATGTCATTTAATAATTATTAGTTTTTAGGAAGTAATTGTTATGGTAGAAATTAGTCCAGAAGCTGCTATTGTACGTGATGCCTTAGAGGAACAAGGTCTAGAAACACCACGTCTTCCTATTTCGATGACCCATCAAGAGCAGAAAGAAAAAATTGAGCAGTGTATGCGTACTGTAATGGAGACTTTAGGGCTTGATTTAACAGATGATAGCCTAGTAAAAACTCCATACCGTATTGCTAAAATGTACGTTGATGAAATTTTTTCCGGGCTTGATTACGCAAATTTCCCAAAAATCACCGTTATTGAAAATAAAATGCATGTTGATGAAATGGTAAAGGTTAAAGATATTACCCTTACTAGTACTTGTGAACATCATTTTGTGACTATCGATGGTTATGCTAAAGTAGCATATTTACCTCGTACTAAAATCATCGGTTTATCAAAAATTAATCGTATTGTGCAGTTCTTTGCTAAAAGACCTCAAGTACAAGAACGTTTAACCCAACAAATCTTAGTAGCTCTTCAGACATTATTGGAAACTCAAGATGTAGCAGTTTCCATTACTGCAACTCACTATTGTGTAAAATCACGAGGGGTAACAGATGCTACTAGTAAAACTACAACTACAGCTTTAGGTGGTTACTTTAAATGTAATTCTGCCTCAAGACATGAGTTTTTAACTGATAGCCTTTAAGCAAAAATTAGGATTAAAGATGTACCTGGCATTAGGTGTTGAGTATAAAGGTATAGCTTATAGTGGTTTTCAGCGTCAAAACCACACTATTGGAGTACAAAATAAACTTGAGGAAGCTCTTAGCATAGTAGCTAATGAGCAAATTGAAACATTTTGTGCAGGTCGCACTGATGCAAAAGTACATGCCTCAGGTCAGGTGATAAGTTTTACCACTAATGCTCAAAGACCTGTGCATGCCTGGATGTTAGGTACTAATGCTCATTTACCCGATGATATAGCCATTACCTGGGCAAAAGAAGTTGATGAGAATTTTCATGCAAGATTCTCAGCGTTAGCACGAAGATATCGCTATATCATTCATAACGCTAAACCTAGAATGGGAATCTGTTCTGGGTTAATTACTAGATTTCATGCGTCTAAGCTTGATGAGACTTTAATGCATGAGGCAGCGCAAATCTTAATTGGTGAACATGATTTTTCATCTTTTAGAGGTATTAACTGCCAGAGTCATACTCCTATGAGAAATGTACATTTTATTAATGTCTCACGCATAGGTGATTATGTCATAGTAGATATTGAAGCTAATGCGTTTTTACTTCATATGGTGCGCAATATTGTAGGAGCATTATTTGATATTGGGATAAAAAAGCATGATAAGGCTTGGCTTAAAGAAGTTTTAAACGCCAAAGACCGCAAGCTTTGTAGTCCAACAGCCCCACCTGATGGCTTATATTTAGTAGATGTAACGTATCCAAAAGAATACGACTTACCTCAAAGAGCTAATCTTGGACCTTTTATCATGCTTTAAAGGAAAAGTATGAGATAAGTTTAGAAAATTTAAGTTAAGTAATAACCTGATTAAAAAAACTAAACCCACAATATGTGGGTTTAACAGGTTTTATTGCTTAAGGTAGTTTAGAATCATATCTAAGTGTTCTTTTGGTTTAACTTTAGGGAAGTTTGCTAAAACTACACCATCTTTAAGTAAGAAGCTTACGCGGTAGACGCCATAATATTCACGGCCACACATTTTTTTAAGTCCATATGCACCAAAGGCTTTTGCTACCTCAAATTCAGGATCAGAGAGTAAAGTAAAATTTAAGTTTTCTTTTTCGATAAATCGCTTCAATTTTTCAGGTTTATCAGGACTTACGCCATAAACAGTTAAATTGGCATCTTGTAGTTCTTGTATGCCATCTCTAAGAGCACAGGCTTGAGTAGTACATCCTGAGGTTAAAGCTTTTGGGTAGAAATATAACAGAGTAAGCCCCTTGGAGATATCGGCAAGCTGAATTTCTTGGGAATCTTGATTTAGTAGCGCAAGCTGTGGTACAGCCATATTTGGGGCTAAGAGATCCATGAGTAAACTCCTAATATAAAGATTATTAAAGGTTAAACATATAGTTACATAATATAATTGTAACTTACTACTTTAAAGATACAAGCAATATTATTTAATTGCAAAATATTATCACTTGGTAAGTACTTTCTATTATAATTTTGCCAAAAATTATTGATGATTGTAGGATTAAGATTATGCTAAAGCCTCAAAAAACACCTACTGATATGAGTTTTGATAATAGAGCAGAACTTTTTCAGAAAAAAATTTATGGAACTTCCAAAGGAAAAATCAGAGCGGCTGTAGTTTGGCGTGATTTAGAGGAAATACTTGCCTCTTTCCCAAAAGACAAGGTGCTTAATATCCTTGATGCTGGTGGTGGTTTTGGGTTTATGGCACGCAAACTTGCAAACTTAGGTCATAATGTAACAGTAGTTGATATTTCGCAAGATATGTTAGATCTTGGTCTTAAGGAATTAGCAGAAAATCCAGTTTCAGGAAAGCTTTCTTTTATAAAAGGTGCTGTGCAAGATTTACCTACGCTTTTTCCTGATAATAAGTATGATTTAGTGCTCTGTCATGCAGTACTTGAATGGTTGGTAGATCCTCATCCTGTAATAGGTATTTTAGAGTCTATGATAGCTTCTGATGGTGTATTATCATTACTAGTTTATAATAAAACAGCCTTATTATTTCAAAGCTTGGTAGTAGGTAACTTTGATTATATCAAAGCTGGTTTAAAAAAGCGCAGATGTCAGACCTTAACACCACAGACTCCTTTAAATATTGATGAGGTAAAAACCTGGTTAAAAGAATGTGGTCTTGAGCAGGCAGGACTTAGTGGTGTTAGAATAGTACATGATTATATGCGTGATAAAACTGATCAAATAAATAAATTTGATGATTTGCTTTATTATGAACTACTTTATAGCAGACATCGTGATTTTGCTCATTTAGGGCGTTATGTTCATATTTGGACTAAACCAAAACTCGATTAAAATTGATTAATATAACTTAATGTATATTAACGTAGATAAGTAGCAAACAAAGTAATTTAGAAAAAAATAGGAGTAGACTTGAAGCTTACTCCTATATTTTTTAGAAATTAAAGTTTAACGAGATTAAAGGTTAATTATTAGTCATAAGTTAAAAGTCCAGTTACATCAAAAATTAGTACTGAAAGTAAGAATGCTAAGACATAACCTATAATAATATGCCAGCCATATCTAATCCAGCTTACCATGCTGCGTGCTTTATTGTCCATATCGCAGACAGCCACACCTGCTGATGAACCAAACCAAATCATTGATCCACCAAAGCCTACCGCAAATGATAATAATGCCCAGTTATAACCACCTTGATCTAAGCAAAGCTGTGTTAATGGAATATTGTTAAAGACTGCTGATACAAAGCCTATGGCAAAGGTTGATGATAATGAGGCCTCAGGTAGTGTTTCAATAGGTATTAAAGTAGCTGAGAACACTAAGACTAATAAGAAGATAGTACTACTAAAGGTACTTGGTTCAATCTTAAAGTTAATATCAGTAAAGAACTTACCGATATAAATAGCCACCCAAATACCTAAGGCAGGGAAATGAAAGAGGGCATTGGCTACAATGCATAGAATTAAGATAAAGGCAACTAAAGCAAGTTTAAGCCAATCAATTTTACTTCCTTGGGTATCAACAGTAGCTAATGGTGACCATTTATATTGCTGACGAGCAGCAAAGAAACTAAAGAAGAGTAGGGCAATAATAGCAGGGATAAAGGCTGGTAAAATTGTAACTGGGGAATGACCATTTAACCACATAATGGTAGTTGTGGTATCACCTACAACTGAACCTGCACCACCTGCATTAGAGGCTGCAACAATAGCTGCCGTATAACCAATATGTACTTTTTTATTAAAGATAGTATGAGCAATAGAGTAACCTATAAGAGCTGCCGCAATATTATCTAAGAAGGTACTAATCACAAAGATAAGCAGTAATAATATTACGCCACCTAAGAAATTTTTTGGTAAAAGTTTTGGGATAAAGTATGGTAGATGCGATTTCTCAAAACTATCTGCCAATATCCCAAAACCCAATAATAATCCAGCCAAGTTAATAAGCTCCAGATACTGGTCAATAAAAGGATCTGAGCTAAGGGTTGCCATCTCAAAGTTTGGGTCAAAGGCAAGTTTAAATAATAGAATGGAGGTTGTTCCAATAATTGCCACATCGGTAGTGTTTTTATAAAACACTGCTATGCCTATAAGCATAAAAATGAATATTAAAATTTCATAGCGCACCCCAAATGCGGTAAGAGAGCTAAACATTGGGGTAGTTAAATTAGCGGCATATGCTAAATTTGGCATAATAGAGACAAAGAGACAAAAAAGTAACGTTAAGAATGATCTTTTAGTTCCCTGATGTATTTTTTGCATGGTAAAAATCCTGGTAGTAATTCTTTTAGTAAAAAATTCTTATTAGGAAAAATATCTTTTTACAAGGTTACAGATGTTGTTATTAAGAACTTATAGGAAAGTGTTAATAAAACGCTATTATTGTAGCAAATAATATGTGAGATAGTGCAAAAATAATTTTAAAAAGTAAATAAGTCGCAAGGCAGATAACTTTTTAGAAAAATCACTTAAAATCAAGGTCTTAAACCAAAAATTTTCAAGCAAAAAAGGCCTCAATCTGTTACTTGAGACCTAATATGCGAAAAGTTTTAAAGTAGTTACCTACTGTTTGTTATTTAACCATTCTTTAAAAGCTTCTTGAGTGTTATGGTCAGCGGTATTAAAGATTGACTTTAACCCTTCAAGCATCTGGGTATTAACTCCCTCTCTATCAAATTGTTCAACTTTAATGCCTCCTTTAGTGGGAGCCTGAGTATTTGCAGTTGCGGTAAGAGCTTCTGGATCTTGTGCTTTAATTTCTTTTACGCTTGGAGTTTTTACAATTGGCGCTTTAATAGAATCTGGACAATCGGTAAAGCCACTATCACGGCAACGCTTTAAAGTTTCATCAGTAGAGGCAATTTCAGCAGTGTTTTCTTTGGAAATATATAAAAGGTTTAAAGCCTCAAGATCGGCTATATAATCACGATCTAACTGAAAGCCTTTTTCAGATGTTAAGATAAAGTAAGAAGCATCTTCTTTGTTTGCAGGCTTATCGTTAATAATTAATTCGATTTTTTGGTTATTGCTGTAATTTTGAGCTTGTTCGTAGGTGGTAACTCTTGGGTAGGTAAAGGTTATTTCATCATCTTTGCCGGTATTTGATAGGTTTACTACTATTGGATCAACCGCGCTATATAAGTACTGATCGCTACCTTTACGGAAGAGTCCTTTAAATTGCACAACTATTTGATGCTGACCTTCTGAAAGCTCCAACTTAGTAGTTTCTGAGAGCATACCTGAAACTTTTTTGCCATCGATAACAACTATATGGTAATTTCTAGGTGTTTTAAAGGTTCCTGCATAAGCGTTTACACAAAAGCTCATAGAACCTAAGGTTAAAGCTGTTAAAATAAATTTTGCATATATGGTCATTGCTCTATATTCCCTATATTTTTATACAAAAGTGATGACTTCCTTTGTTTTGTTAAACTTAAGCTAGTATACAACATACAAGCTATTACTTTAACGTTTTAGCAGTTCAACATATTAAAAATTTAAAGTTTGTAATGTTAATTACTAAACTTAACGCTGTTTCACATAACATTATACTGTTAAATTTAGGTCTTATGACTATTAAAAATGCTAATAGTTACTAGTGGCTATTACTATAAGTGATAATGTTTCTCACTTTGATAATACCATAACCCACTATATTAAAAATTTAACAGGATATTTCACAAAGGGGAAAAAAGTTAATATTATTCTTGTTTTTCCCTTATAATTCCTTGTTTTTTAAGTCGTTGCTCCAAAAATCACGTACACGTTTATTAGATTATTTTAGGTGGTATAAGTTCTTTGTAAACAAAATTTAGATTAATTTTTTCTTAAATTGTAGTTAAATTTCAGCTTTGAAATTTTATATTTCATTGGTAAAATTGCGTTCTAGGTTAATTTTTTACGCAAAAATGTTCCATGGTAAACGTTTTTGCACCAAGTTGATGCTTTGTTTTCTTAAAGAGTATTAACGATTTTTAAGATTTTTGTTTGATATTTACCTGGTGAAGTAATTTTTTTACTCTTTTTAAAAATGTTTTCCAACAATAATGTTTATGCCTTACTTTACCAGTAAAATCAACCATTTACTAGAAAACATAGCCTTAAGTAATAATTTAATTTCTTTAAGAACAGTCCTTAAAATTATTACTTTTTGGCAAGTTGGTACAGTGCTTGCTCAATACTATTCAGGTTATGTGTTAGAAAAAGATAATTATTTATAAGAACACATAAAGTAATGCTTTAAAGAAGTTGGCTTTACTTAAGTAAAAGATTTTTTTTGTTTGTTTAACATTATGAAGGAAATATAAATATGTTTAAAAAGACATTGTTATCAGTTGCTATTGCAACAGTATTAGCTGGTTCTGCTCAGGCTGCAACTATTTATGATAAGGATGGTAACTCTTTTGCTGTAGGAGGTCGTATACAGGCTAACTTAAATAGTGTAGCTTTCAGTGAAAGTGATAAGGTAGATATCGAAGGTTACGGTCGTTTTAATTTAGATGGTAAGTCTAAGATTTCTGATGATTTGACAGCTGTTGCTTTTGCAGAATGGGATATAGCAACTGAAAGCAGTCAGGATGGTACTTTTAATACTCGTTTTGCTTATGTAGGCGTTGAGAGTGGTACTTTTGGTTCATTACGTGCAGGTCAAGATTATACCTCTATGTATAATGTGGTTGGCGCTACCGATATGTTCATCGATATTGGTTCTGATGCTACTACTTTCTGGTCTTTAGGTGGTCGTCAGGAAGGTCAGGCTATCTATAAGTACACTGCTGATAACTTCTATTTTGGTGGTTCATACCAGACCTCAAGTTTAGATGGTGTTAAAGGTGGTTTTGCATTATCTACAGGTGTAAACTTTGATTTATGCATGCCATTTGCTTTCAATGTCGGTTATGATAATTATGAATTTGCAGAAACCTCTGATTTTGATTCATTATATTCTGTAGCTACTTCTTTAAGTTTAGGTACCTTTGGTGAAGGTTTGTATACTGCTGCAATGTATCAGTTTACTGAAGCAGAATTAAAGACAGCTGTTGCTGATGAAACTGCTTCTGCTCCATACGGTCATGGTCATTCAGTAGAAGTTGTTGCAGGCTACGGCTTTGAAAATGGTTTAGGCTTATTAGCTGGTTACAGCTCATTAAGATCAGACGGTAGATCAGCAGTAAGTAATGTGAATCTTGAAGTATCTTACCAGGTTACCTCAAACTTCATCGTTTACTCAGAAGCTGTAATCGCGGCATCTCCAGTTGAATTAGAAGATAGCTACGATCGTGACCACAACAAGTTCACTGTTAGAGCACAGTATAACTTCTAATACTTAAGTAAAGATATGTAGAGTTTTATGATGTTCTCATTTAAAGCTTAAAATAAAAGAGCCAGGAGTAATCTCCTGGTTTTTTATTACTGTATAATGAATTTATTACTTTAGTTTTAGGTTAATTGTAGCCTTAGTTCTTTCCTTGGTTATCATCTCTTACCTCAGTTCTCGCTTTTGGCTTAGTTCTTTTATTCTATAGTAGAATTTTGTATATTATTTATCGCTAACAACATAATCTAAAAAATGATTTTTATTTTAGTGTTTTGTTTTTATACACGATAGCGCAAGATTTAATTAAATATTAAAAAAGTTAAGTAATTTTTGCCGTTATTTGTATGATTTTTAAAAAAATTCTTGCTTTTACTAATCCTCCTATATATATTTGCTCACCATTCATAAACTTATGTACAAACAAAGAGGAACATGTAAATGTTTAAGAAGACACTTTTATCGGCAATCATTATTTCATCTTTAACTCAAGGTGCCTTAGCTGCTACCATTTATGAGCAAGATGGTAATTCTTTAGCTCTTGGTGGGCGTTTACAAATTAATGCCGATAGTGCCACAGTAAGTGAAAGTGAAAAAGCTGCAGTTCAAGGATATGGTCGTTTAAATATTTATGGTCAATCAAGAATTAGTGAAGATTTTTTAGCAGCTGCTTTTGCTGAATGGGAAGTTGCAACAGAATCAGGTCAAGGCGATAGATTTAAAACTCGTTTTGCCTATATTGCAATTGAAAGTGACACCTTTGGTTCTTTACACTTAGGGCAAGATCATACCTCAATGTATAATGTAATATCAGCAACTGATGTGTTTAAAGATATCAGATTTTGTTTAGGTGGTACAACTTTTTGGGATTTAGGTGGTCGTCAGGAAGGTCAGGTAATCTATAAATACTCAGATGATAATTTCTATCTTGGTGGCTCTTACCAAACCTCAGGTTTAAGTAATGTTGATTCAGGTTTTGCACTAACAGCTGGCTTAAAATTTGATATCTACTATCCTGTAGGTATTAATGTTGGTTATGACTATTACGATTTTACTAAGGCTAATAATGCTCAGCAGGTAGTAAATAGTGATCCAGCTTTAAGTCCTGTAACTTTTAGTAATTTTAATTCTCTATATTCAGTAGCATCATCTGTTAGTATTGGTACTTTAGGTGATGGTTTCTATGGAGGTGCTACATATCAATATACTGAAAAAGAAATCCGTAATGAATTATATAGCTATGAAAATGGCTGGAAAATCGATTATGCAGGCAATAAAAGTTCTCATTTACATATATTAGAAACTGCCGGTGGTTATACTGATGAGGCAGGTTGGGGCTTTTTGGTGGGGTATAGCTTAAGAAGATCAAATGGCACCTCCAAGCTAAGTAATATAAATATACAGCTTGCTTATCAATTAACAGCAAACTTTGTGATATTTACCAATGCTATAGCTGCTGTTAGCCCATCAGAAACAGCAGGAGGATATCAAAGAGCTAACGATAAGATAACCTTTAGTGGGCAGTATAACTTCTAAAAACCTAGAGATTAGGTAAGAGCTAAAAATATATACCTAAATTAAGGGTATTAACATACAAGATTTAGATTACACCGTTACAATTTTGCAAATATAGCAAAATTAAAGTTAAAAACTTCACTTTGTTTCTAAAGTGGAGTTTTTTTATGGAAAAAAACAGTTTTAAGATTTTTGTATAGGGTTAAGTAAATTTAATAATTGCTAATTTTAAAAGTTTTTAATGTTTATTTTACATTTGTTCTCTTTTAAGGTTTTAGGCGATAAATTTAAGGTTATTTGCGATCTTGAAGGTTTATTTAAAGGGTTAATTATGCAGGAATGAGAAGAAATTTGGGTATTTTTGTGATCTTTGTTACATAAAAAACTTAACTTTTTTAATTTAAATTTTTATTTTTTTTAACTAAAGTTTGATTGTCGTTCATGGAACATCTGTTTATAATGGCGCCAGCTTTTGAAGCAGAGCTTATGTAAATTATTGTTAAACATAAGAACTTGCTGAATATAACTATATATAACTAAATATTATTGAAGGAATTTATAAATGTTAAATTTTAATAAGAAGTATTTGTCAGCTTTAATCGCATCAGTGTTTGTATTAGGTGCAAGTTCAGCAAATGCCGCAACTGTTTATAGCAATGATACAACCAGCTTTGAAGTTGGTGGTCGTATGCAAGCTAACATCAACAGTGTTCATGCTTCAAAGAATGATGATAAGGGCGACATCGCAGGAAAGGTTCGTTTAAGATTAAAGGGGTCTTCTACTGTATATGAAGATATTAAGGCAGTAGGTTTTGTGGAATGGGAAGTTGCTGCTGCTACTTCACAAGACGGTAAGTACAAGACTCGTTATGCTTATACCGGTTTTGAGTCACCAACTTATGGTCAGTTAGTATTTGGTCAGAACGATACAGCAATGTATAACGTTCAAGGTAAGACCGACCTTTTCACTGATTGGGGTAATTCAGGTAATACCTACTGGGATTTAGGTAATGGTGATGCTGTTGGCGGTCATGAAATCAAGGCTGGTCGTCAAGAAGGTCAGGTATTCTACTTATATAATAACTATAACTTCACTATTGGTGCAGCCTATCAGACAGCTGGTTTAACTGATGTAAACGGTGGTTACTCACTTTCTTTAGGTTATGATATTCCATTATCATTCCCAGTTGGTATCCATGTAGCTTACGACAGTTATGATTTAGTAAAGAACTATGATGACCGTGAAACAATTGCTGGTGCTTTGACTGGTGGTGTTGATGGCGAAGGTTTCTATATCGCTGGTATGGTAAACGTAACTAGCTATGATAGATCAGAAGATAGAGTAGGTTATGAAATTGTTTCATCTTACACTATGGAAAACTCTTTAAAGTTCATTGTTGGTTATGAACATGTAGAAGCTGATAGCGCTATTTTAGTAAGTGATTTCGTTGGTGAAGTTTCTTATAATTTAGCAACCAACTTCAAAACCTTCTTAGAAGTTCAGGTAGGTTGCTCAGATATTGATGTGATTAATACTTTAAACCAGAAGATTGGTACTACTGGAGAAGCTTCAGACAGCAAGTTCTCAGTTGGTTTACAGTATAACTTTTAATAATATTTATTAAGTTTAAGTATTTTGTTTAATAGCATATTGTCAAAAGTCATAGCTTAAAAAGGCTATGGCTTTTTTATTACAAAATTAAGGTATTTGTATTCTAGACATCTTTAAGGAACTATGGTATTTATAACATTCTAGTAAAAAATTAATATGATAAGTCAAACATTTATGACGATAAATGAGCGAAAGCATTAATTTTTTAGTATTATAGTTTTTAGGACAGTAATTATTAGTTGTAGTGGATTTATGTTTTTTCTCAATGAAGAGACCATTCATTTACCATACAGCTTACAAGACAGTAGATAATGCCATCAGGTTAGTTGATATATTATAAATACTATGGTTTTTGGAAAATATTTATTAGTACTCTTTTTTACAGCAATTATTCTTGCCTGTGTAAATATGTTTGGCTACGGGTTCTCTAAGCCAATTGAGATTTCTTTTGAGCTTAAAGCAAACTCCTCCACTGAAACAAAAATCTTTTACCGCACCTCAGAAGATGATTCTTATATTGATGGTAGATCGGTAAGTTATTTAATTGCACCTAATGCTAAAGAACCTGAGCAATATACCAAGACTACATTGCAGTTAAATAACGTGCGTCACGTTGAGGCAATACGTGTTGTTTATGAGGCAAATAACGATAATTTTTTCTGTTATAAAAATGTAGAGGGTGCTGACAAGTTAAGCGCAAGACCTATTTATTTACTTGGCGGTATTATTGACGGTTTAGAAATAGACAATCAAAATAATTCGCAAGAGATTTGTTTTACTCTTTCAAAAGAAATGAGTAACATAACTGGGGTAAATCCAAGTATTGAGGTCAGAGATCTAGATCTTGATGCTCCAGTTGATTACTATTCTTACTGGCAGATAGTATTAGCTATTGGCATATTCTTAATGCTTTTATATGTAACTAATTTATTCTGGGAGGTGATTTTTAATAAGAAGTTTGCCTTACAGATACCAGGTAATTTAGTAATTTACCAGCTAATTGTTTTGTCAACTGTTCTTTATATTGTTCTTTTTATTATAAGTGAAATTTTAACATCATATAATGTCCATGAAATGAATCTTATGATTTTATCATGTGGCTTAATAGGGTTAAGATTTTTAATTGCTATTAAAAAGACCTTTATTGTACATGCTCATTTTTGGTTAGTATTTTTACTGCTAATACTCTTAATGTTAATTCGTTATGCAGTATTTAAAGAAAACGTTGGTACCATTTACTCTTCCGAGTTCTATGGTTACCTGCATATCGTAAAACAAGATTTACCATTTGATGTGGTTGCTGTACTCTTATTATCACTTGCTTACTACGTTGAAAGAAAATCAATTAAGTTCTTAGCATTTGTGGTGGTGTTAGTAGAACTTGCTATTATCTTTAGTGATTATGCTATCAATACTCATGATAGAGCAGAAAGATTAATATTTTCTCAGTTTGCAGATTTCTCCTGGCATCAGGTTTTTAAAAATTATCTTGAGGTAGTAATAAGATACTTCCAAACGTCGCAAGGTTTTTTAACATGTGCAAGTATCTTTATTTTCATAACTTTAGTTAAGAATATTTTCTTTAATAAAAATAAAGAACTTAAGCTTAAACTTTCTTGGATAAGACTTTGTAGTTATATAGTTTTAGCAGGCATTTCAGTTTGGCTATACTTTTTAAATATCGGAACAAGCTCTGTTTATGATGATAAGTTCTATAATACTGTGGCTATCAATAATAGCTTAGAAAATACTGATTTTTCTAGGTTATCAGCATTTACCACTGAAAGCTTTTACGTTAAGAAAGGTCTTAACTCTAATAAAAATGTAGTAGTACTAATGGTTGATTCACTATCAAGTTTTAAGAGTAAGCTTTATGGTGGAGAAGATTTTATGCCAAAGCTTGATAGTATTGCTAAAAAGAATGCTTATTTCTCTAACTTCTATGCTACTGCCTATAATAATGAAATAGCACTTTTAGGTTTGCTTACCGGTAAACCGTATTTACATAATAATAGTGATTTAACTTCATCATTATTTTATGAGACTACAATTCCTAAGGAATTAAAGAAGAGGGGATATAATTCTATTATTATGTATTCAGCTCAACCATCAGCTACTGAAAGAGTGCAGTTTGAGCAATTAGGTTTTGATTTTCTAGTTGATTACCGTGATGAGTTTTATTCACCAAAAGCTCCAAGATATTTACATGGATCAGTTGATACTAAGCTCTTTTTAGAAAATGCTGCTACTAAAATTGATTACTGGATAAATCATAATAAAATGAAGATTTTTGCAACTTTAGTATCAAGTTTTAGTTCTAGCCCATATCAAGTTCCGATTGAGTTTAGAAGTAATCCAACTAAAGTTGAATATGATTTAAATCGTGTAACTCTCTTTAATGATGATGCTATTGCTAAGTTTGTTGAGGATCTTGATAAGCGTGGGTATTTTAAGAATGGTATTTTAATTATTACCGGTAATCACCGTGCACAAGTATCTTTAACTAAAGAGGAATACGATAAATATGGGTTAATAGCTATAACACGTGTACCATGTATTGTTATTGATCATGATTTACCTAAGGATATTCATGCATATAATAATGATTTATCAACATTATCATTATCTGAAATTATTTACTATTTAACAGTAGATGAATATCGTGGTAGTTCAATGCGTGTTAATCCATTTGTAGATTTTCATAATGATGAGTTAATAATCTACCAAAAAACCGCTCCACGTAATGTTATTTTACTTAAAAAGGGCGATACCACAGGTCAGTTCTATATCAATGGTAATAAATCGAAAATAGTAGGTAATCTTTACGATAAAGATACTACCTTTGGTGATGTGTTATATTTGCTTAAAGAGCAGGTATATAATACAGACACCTTAACAAATCCAAAGTTTGAGAAGTTTAATTATGAAGAAGCAAAAGTAGGTGGGGTAAAGAACCAGGCATCAAAAGCTCAATGGAAAAATAGTGCTAATGATAAAGCCAATGAAAATGCCTCTAAGGAAGCTTCTGGTAAATCTTCTGATAAGGTAACTTCTCAAAATAAGACCGGGCAGGAGGATGAGTCAAAAGCGCTTATCGATGCAAAGGAGCAGGTAGCTACTTCTGAATCTGCATCTGTATCAACATCAGCATCGGAAGTTTCAAGCGCTACTAATGATGAGGCAAATGAGGTAAACGAGGATGATAATTTAAATGATAACGCTTCAAATGGCATTACTATTATCACCGAGGATACAATTACTGAAGATGCGGTAAGTAATGATGCACCTAATAAAGATGCAAAAGCTAGTAGTAAGTAATCCGTCATACACAATATATCATACGTAATAC
Source organism: uncultured Succinivibrionaceae bacterium (assembly GCA_944393045.1). Taxonomy (GTDB): domain Bacteria; phylum Pseudomonadota; class Gammaproteobacteria; order Enterobacterales; family Succinivibrionaceae; genus HGM20899. The sequence goes on from CALXYT010000024.1 coordinate 17,193, forward strand.
ATAATAAAGAGGGGGGAATAACCTCTCTTTTTTTTGGAAGGTTTTCAAAGGTGGTACAAGCTTAAAAAATAAGTATGCAAATCATTGTTTTTTTTATAATTTTTATAACAAATTTACAAATAAATATAACTACATATTTTAATAAAAGTGTGATCTATGATAAAATTCACTCTTGTTAGATAGATGGGGTATAAGATGAAATTATCTAAGTTACTAGGTCTTGCTTTTATGTTTTGGGCGGTGAATGCTCAGGCTTTAGTGGTATATGAAAGTCAAGATAAAGCTAGCACAATGTCTATTTTCGGGCGTTTAGAGGCTGGGGTATATAATCAGTTTGCTAAAGAGCAAGAAAAAGATAATGGTAAAGTTACCATTGAGGGGGGGGCTCGTTTAGGGCTTAGTGGCAGTTATAGTGTTGCTACTAATGTTAAAGCTATTGCTTTTGCCGAATGGGAGGTTGCCTCTCAAACTAAAGAAGATGGCAAGTTTGATACTCGATATGCCTTTGTAGGTATGGATTTTAGTCACTTCGGTGTTTTAGTGGTAGGTCAAGGTGATACAGCTCAGTATATTACAGTAGGTTTTGTGGATGTATTTGAGAACTTTGGGGCTGAGGCTACTGATTACTGGACTTTAGGTGGTCGTCAAGAAGGGCAGCTTATGTATTCTGCTTCAGTAGGTAATTACACTCTTACTGCATCTTTTCAGGCACCAAACGATAATATGGGTACCTATTATGACCACGATGTAGGCTTAAAGCATGAACTTAACGTTGATTATGGTTTTGCAGTAGGGATAAATTACAACTGGACAGAAGGTTTTTTAAAAGATACTGCGATTGCGCTAAGTTTTGCAGATTATGAGCTTATTGATGATCCAATTGGTGATAAGCATGAATTTAATGCGGCTTTAAGTTATGGTTATTTAAATGAAGGGCTTTACACCGCGCTTAATTACTCTCGTATTAGTTACCGTCATGAAGATCACCACTTAACAGGTTTTGATTTTGTAGGAGGTTATGGCTTTGATTGTGGATTTGGCTTTATGTTAGGCTATGGTCACTTAGGTTATAAGTTTGATAGAAGCATTGAATCTTATGCTCTTGCGCAGTTAAGTTATAATTTTAATGACTACTTACGTTTAGTAGCAGAATCAAAGATTGGTGTTGGTGATATTGATTATCCGGTTAAGCCAACACATCAGCATGATAAGTATTTTGTAAGCTTACTTTATTCTTTCTAAGTTTAAGCATAGTTTAAAACCTTAAATGCGACTTTTGCTAGTAAAAACAATACTTTTAAAAAGTCGCATTTATGTTTGTAATTTATCGGTAACTTAAAGTTAATGTTTAGGAAGAGAGGAAAATTATAAAAAAATTCTTTTAGGAGGCTAATATTTTAAATTCCTAAAGGATTTTATGATTTTTTTGCGCTTTAAATGAAGTATAATACGCTCAATTTATTGAGCTTAGTTTACTGCAAAAGGCCATGATAGTATGTTTATTCCTGATTTAAGTAAAATTGCAATTCCTAAAGGACCTGCCCCATTAACTCAGATGCAAATTGATGAGTATATTGCCTCGTTAACTAAAAAGTTACATGACAAAAATGCCGTGTTAATTGCCCATTATTATACTAATCCTGAAATCCAGAAACTTGCTCAGGCAAGTGGTGGTTTTATTGGTGATTCGCTTGAAATGGCACGTTGGGGACGAGATAATAGCGCAAAAACAGTAATTGTTGCCGGGGTGCGATTTATGGGAGAGACGGCTGCCATACTTTCTCCTGAAAAAAATATCATAATGCCTGAATTAACAGCTGAATGTTCCTTAGATTTAGGCTGTCCTCATGAGGAATTTGCTAAGTTTTGTAAAGAGCATAAAGAATATGCCGTAGTAGTTTATGCTAATACCTCCGCAAAAGTTAAAGCATTAGCAGATTATGTGGTAACAAGTTCTATTGCCCTTGAAATGGTAGAGTATCTTCATCTTTTAGGGAAAAAGATTATTTGGGCACCTGATAGACATTTAGGTTCTTATATCGAGGAGCATACTGGCGCCAAGATGCTTAGATGGCAAGCTCATTGTATTGTACATGATGAGTTTAAAGCCAATGCTTTAGCTGAGCTTAAAGAGCAACATCCTGATGCGGCTATTATGGTTCACCCTGAATCCCCGGAAGCTGTTACTAAGATGGCAGACTTTGTAGGTTCAACCTCGCAGATTCTTCATGCCGTAGGGGATATGCCAAATAAAAAGTTTATTATCGCTACTGATACAGGGATTTTTTATAAGATATTACAGGCTTATCCTGATAGAGAACTTATTCCTGCACCTACTGGCGGTGCCGGGGCAACATGTCAAAGCTGTGCTCACTGCCCATGGATGCGCTTAAATACTTTACCACTCATTGATAAAGCTTTAGATAATTTAGCAGATCATCGTATTACAGTAGACGTGGAAACTAGGGAAAGAGCTTTAGTTTCTTTAAACAGACTGCTTGATTTTAGTGCCAACTTAAAGAAGTATGGCTCCGTTGAGGCAATGATTAATGCTAGGGTATTTATCTAATATTTTAAACCGAAATCGTAAGCATTTTTAGGATTATTAAGGTTGATTTTATGTCAGCCTTTTTTTGTAAAATTTTAATTAAGTACTTGATGTTTATGAGTTTTTAGGTGCTTGGTAATTGCGTTTTCCTCATTTGTTATCTTTATATAAAAGTGCTATAATTTGCGCAAAAATTTATAATATTTAATTAAGAATGTGTAGGGTAACAGAAACATCTTTTATGCAAGAGTTTTTTCTGCTACTTATACTTATTGTTCACGAGAATATAATATGAGCGGAACTATAATATTATTAGCTGCCCTGGTATATTTCGGGGTATGTTATTTTCTATATGGTGGTTATTTAAAAAAGGTTTTTGGAATAGATCCAAATAGACCAACTCCTGCTAAAACCAATTACGATGGTGTTGACTATGTACCATCACATCCTGCGGTGCTATTTGGTCACCATTTTTCCTCTATTGCAGGAGCAGGTCCAATAGTAGGTCCTATTATGGCTGCTTACTTTGGTTGGTTACCAGCATTATTATGGATTTTAATCGGTTGTGTCTTTGTTGGTGCAGTACACGATTTTGCAGCGCTCTTTTTATCAGTGCGTCATCAGGGTAAGTCTATCGGTTTTATTATCGAAAAACTTATGGGGTATTTTGGGAGACAGTTATTCTTAATATTCTGCTGGGCATGTTTAATTTTAGTTGTAGCAATCTTTGGGTTATTAGTAGCAAAGACCTTTGTTGATACACCAGCTGTTGCCTCAGCTTCAATTATCTTTATTTTACTTGCCCCAATATTCGGTGGATTAACTAGAAAGTTAATATCTTTACGTGTTGGTTCATTTATCTTTGTTCCTATTGTATTTTTAACTGTATGGTTATCTACTTATATTCCATGCGATATTCAGCAGTTCTTTAATTTAACTTATGAGCAATCAATTTTTGCGTGGTTAATGTTTTTAGGGGTATATGTCTTTATTGCCTCTGTTGCTCCAGTGCAGTGGTTGTTACAGCCAAGAGATTATTTAAGTTCATACTTACTTTATGCTATGATTTTCCTAGGTGTCATAGGCATTTTCTACTTTAATCCAGATGTGCAAATGGAAGCTTTTAAAGGTTATATTGCAAATTTAGGTGGTTCTGAATTAAACTTAGTTCCTACTTTGTTTGTGGTTATTGCTTGTGGCGCATGTTCAGGTTTTCACTCTTTAGTAGCATCAGGTACTACTTCAAAGCAAATTAGAAGTGAAAAAGATATTTTACCAATCGGTTACGGCGGTATGATTGTCGAAGGTATTTTAGGCATAATGAGCTTAATTACCGTTATCTATCTTTCTGATGCTGATTTTGCGAAGATTGCAGTAAATCCTGCTCATGCTTTTGCTAATGGTATTGGCGACTTTGTGGAAGGTTTAGGTTTACCAAAACAATTTGGAGTAATCTTTATTAGTTTATCAATTTCAGCCTTTATGATGACAAGTCTTGATACTGCAACTAGACTCGGTCGTTTCTGCTGGCAAGAGTTATTCTCTCCTTCATATATAAATAAGGAAGAAGATGTTAGTAGCGTAGTAACTCCAGCACCTAAAAAGTCAAATATTTTAATGAAGTTTATTACTAACTCTTTTGTAGCCTCTGTAATTGTAGTGCTTATTGCTTTACTTATGGCGCAATCTGGTAGTGCATCTACCGTATGGCCGATTTTTGGAGCATCAAATCAGTTATTAGCAGCGCTAACTTTATTAGCTATTACCTTATATCTTAAGACTAAGGGCTTAAATTATAAGATAACCTTCTTACCAACTATTCTTATGGTGGTAATGAGTATTTGGGGGTTATTTGAAATAATTGTACAGTACTGGTCTAAAAATGAGGTGTTAGTAGGTTCTGCTATCTTCTTAATTTTTATGGCAGTATTATTAGTTATCTTATCTTTGGTAGTGTTAAAGAGACATTTACTTGAGTTGAGTGCTAAGGGGGCTAATAAGTAATTATAAGTTTATAGCAGCTAATGACTTAAAATCTTTGATTATAAGAGTATTTTTAAGTGAAAAACTGTTTGCAATTTAGTCATTAGCCCGCTATAATACGCAAAATTTTTTAAACGAATAGTTAGGTCGCATAACTATTTTTGGTAATAACATTTTTATATAAGAGATTTCTATTATGGCATTTACTTTTGAATGTACAGTACGTAAGGACTTTGGGAAAGGTGCGAGCCGCCGCCTTCGTCGTAACAATGGCGTACCAGCAATCATTTATGGTGGTAACGAAGATGCACTTGCAATCGCTTTAGATCATGCTAAAGTATTTACTGCTCAGCAGAGTCAGGCTTTCTATGATGAACCTATTACTTTAAATATCGAAGGTTCTTCAGTAGTTGTTAAGCCAGTTGCTATTCAGCGTCATCCAGTTAACGGTACTATCGTACACGTAGACTTCATGCGTGCTTAATACACGTTACTAACCTAAGCTAAATGCTTAGTACAGGCAATAAAATAAGATTTTGTTGCTGATATCTATGATATAATAAGGCACTCGATTTTGAGTGCTTTTTTTATTTTTAGGAGCGACCAATGGCACAAACAGTACAAATCGGTAAGATGAATGAGTTAGAGCTACTAAGAACTGATGATAAAGGTGGTTTTTTAGATGCTTTTTCTTATGGAGAGGTGTTTTTACCATTGTCTCAATTGCCACCTGATATAGCTATTGGTGAGAAGGTTAATGTATTTTGTTATATTGATGATGGCAGATTAACAGTTACTGCTAAACGCCCAAAAGCTCTATTAGGTGAATTAGCACGCTTAAAAGTTAAAGATGTAACAGAAGGAGCTGCTTATCTTGAATGGGGCATACGTAAAGATTTAATGGTGCCATTTAAAGAGCAGCGATTTGTGATGAAGGTTGATGCAGAGTATGTAGTATACGTTACTAAAGATCGCTTTAACCGTCTTTATGGCTCAAGTAAGCTCAACCACTTTATTTCAGATACATTACCAAAGAACTCAACTTTAAAAGTTGGTGATAAGGTTGATATTATCGCCATTAGTAAATCATTATTAGGCACCAAGGTCGTAGTAAATAATTCTTTTTATGCACTACTTGCTAAAGATGAGGATGTATCGCAAATAAAGTATGGTAATAAAATACGAGGCGTTATTCAATCTATTAGACCTGATCGCAAAGTAAGTGTTTCCTTACATGCTCTAGGGCAGGAAGGGGTGGTTAATGCCTTTGATGTAGTTATAATGGCTCTTGAGGAGCATAGTGGATTTTTACCTTTATGCGATAAATCATCTCCAGAAGAGATTGAAGCTACCTTAAAAATGAGTAAGGGTAAGTTCAAAAAAGTAATAGGTGGCTTATATAAAAACCATATCATTGAAATTAAAGATGATGGGATTTTATTACTTAAAAATAATTTACCAAAGAATCAGGAAGAGGATCATACAGAAGTTAATACAGAGAAGCATGCGGCAAATGAGTCTTTTGATGAAACTTTTGATAGTGAAAAACCTTTTTAAAACGCAACAATAAATAAAAAGAAGTTAAACTTTTTAAGCATCTCTAAACTTATAAAGTTTTTTAAGCTATTTACCTGTTTAGGTAGGTAGCTTTTTTGTTTTCAGAGAAATTTAAAGATTTAAGAAGCTGCAAGATGTTAGGAGTGAAAAAGTTATGAATTATCAGGTACATAGCTTTAATTTGCCAAGCTGTTTAAGCTTTTTTCAGCTAAAACGTTACATTATTCAAGCATCTTTTTCTCTTGAAAATACAGAAAAAACGTAAAAAATTATGTAAAAAATTAAATTTTACATAAATTTCTTAAAAAAATAAAAAATCATACTTTTAAAAAGTCCCTTTCGGCATTATCTAAAAGGCGCACTGATATAATATAAGATGAAGGTGGCAAGAAATTGCTTAACAAACTTTTATAGATATTAGGATGAAGTACCAATTATGGCTGTATCAAATAAGTTAGTTTTTTGGTTTTTTATGCTACTGACCTATCTTTCAGGAACTGCCGCGGCGTCTTTTGTACCGGTTATGAGTATCTTTTTAACAGATATTGTTAAAGCTACCCCAACTCAGGTAGGTACATACTTTACCGTAGCAGCAATTGTCGGTATTGTGGTAACGCAGGTATTAGCGAAGTTTTCTGATAAAAGGTTATCACGTAAGTTCTTAATATGTTTGGCAGGGGCTAGTGGCTTTTTAGCAGCATTGGTCTTTATCTTTATTCCGTTTTATTATTGTATTGTAACTCTTGGGGTGCTTTTTTTAAGTATCTCTTCTGTTGGTACCCCGCAAATCTTTGCCTCAGGTCGTGAGTATGGTATATCTAAGTATGGTAATAGCTTAATGTTTACCACTTATATGCGATCATTCTTTTCATTAGCATGGGTATTGACACCACCAGTTGCATATTTACTTGCTAATAATTATGGTTTTAAGATCTTATTTATTTTTACAGCAGTAATCTTTGTAGTGTTTGGGGTGCTTGGCAGGTATTGTATGCCAGATACTAAGGAAATGCTTAATACTCAGTTTAATCCGGATGATAACCCTGAAGGCAATGGGGAAGTTGAGACTAAAGATAATAAGGATGATAAGTCCGCTTCTCAAGTTGCTACTAAGAATGAAGACGCTAAGAGTGAGCGTATTTTGGGGAATAAAGATGTAATGCTTTTATTCTTAGCAATTACCTTACTTTGGACTTGTAATAATGTTTATTTGATTAGTATGCCAATTTACATTACTAAAGAGCTTGCTATTAATAGTAATTTACCAGGCTTTATGATGGCAGCTGCGGCCTTTTTAGAAATTCCTGTGATGTTGCTGGCAGGTCTAGCCTGTAAAAAATTTGGTATTAAGCCATTAATTATCTTATGCGCAATCTGTGGGGTAATTTTTTACCTTGGCATTTTATCAGTACCACAACATGAGCTTTTCTTTATCGGGGTGCAACTATTTAATGCGTTATTTATCGGTATTTTAGCAGGTCTTGGTATGATATATTTTCAGGAACTTTTACCAAAGATTCCAGGGCAGGCTACAACATTATTTAATAATACCGTAAATACCGGTGCCATTATTTCAGGTGGTCTTGTTGCTATTGTTGCTCAGCAAGGAAGTTATAGTAATGCCTTTATTATGTGTATTGGTTTAACAGCTGTAGCCTCTTTAATACTCTTTGCAGTGCGTAAGGTTTAACTAAAAAGTTTAATTATCAAAATAAGCGTGTTATTAAGGAAAAACGAGTAATTTTTTATAGCTATTTTTGTGTAGTTAAAAATTCCCTATTACTTTTCAGGTAGTAGGGAATTTTTTTAGCCTTACAGTATCCTTAATAAAACGTCATCAAAATATAAAAAGGCTAACTTACTATAAATTCTTTTTATCTTTCATTTATATGTAAAAGAAGCAATATAAGTAATATAGGCTTTTTTTAAGATATTCTTTAAAAAGAGCGTGCTTAAGAAACACTTTAAAAAGGTCTTAACTAAGCTTAAAAAGGTGGATATTATTAAATTTCAAAGTTTGCTTATACTCTTTTTAGGTAGATTTTTAGCTTTAATGTAAGCTTTGTGTAATTTTTTTTCTAAAAAAAGATAAAAAATCTTGACAAGCTCTAAAAAAAATATGTAATTTAAAAAAAGAAGATAAAAAAAATGCGTAGTTTATTGAGGAATCTTTAAAAAGTATGATGGACTTTTTATTTGAATTAGGAACCTTTATAGCAAAGGCCATTATTGTAATAGTACTAATCTATCTTATATTAGCATTAGTTACTAAAGTTCTTAGTAGAGCTAAGTTACTATCTGAGAAAAATAAAAAGGAATCGCATATCACTTTTATTGATTATAAAGCAAAGCGTAAAGAAGTACGTCAAAAGTTAGAGGAAAAATTAACTAGTCAAGAAGAATTTAAAATCATCGAAAAGGCTATTGAAAAATATAAAAAGAGTTTACAGAAGCTTGCTAAAAAAGTTAAAGAGCAAGATAAAGAGCAAAAAGTAACGCAAGACAAAGTGCAAGAAGCAGAAAGCTTAAAGCCTGATGCTGAGGATAAAAATCAGCAAGAGGAGAGAGTTTCTTCTCAAGCGGATACCGAAAGTCAAGATGTAACCAATCTTGATAACAATGATAAGTTTAAGGCTGAAAAACGAGCAATTGCTGAGAAAATTGCTGCTCAATATAATGAGTTACTTCAAAAGGCTAGCAAGGACTCAGGTATAAAGTTAGTTTATGAGGATGATAATTTTATTGTAAAGTCTAAGGTGTTATTTATCTTAGATTTTGTGGGTTCAACTTTAGCAACTGAAGTAAAAGATTTACGTAGAGCTATTGATATTATCACTGATGAAGGCTCCGAGGGGGATGGGGTGATTTTACGCTTACAATCACCAGGTGGCACAGTATGTGGTTATGGTTTATGCGCGGCTGAGCTTGAAAGATTAAAGAAAAAGAAAATTAACTTAACTATCGCTGTTGATCAAGTAGCAGCAAGTGGTGGTTATATGATGGCAAGTGTCGCTGATAAGATAGTAGCAGCCCCATTTGCTTATATTGGCTCAATTGGAGTAGTATCAGAGTTTCCAAACTTCAATCGCTTACTTAAAAAATACGATGTAGAGTACGAACAGGTAACAGCGGGTAAGTACAAGAGAACTTTAGGGCAGTTTGCGGAGAATACTCCTGAAGGAAGAGAAAAGTTTAAAGAAGAGCTTGAAGATATTCATAAAGCATTTAAGGAGCATGTAAAACAGCATCGACCAAATGTCGATATTGAGCAAGTAGCAACAGGGGAGCATTGGATAGCCAAAGATGCTCTTAAGCTTGGTTTAGTTGATGAGATTATGACTAGTGATGAGTGCATTGAAGCAGTGTATGATAATTATGATAGAATCATTCAAATTGACTTTATTGACCAAAAACCGAAAGGATTATTATCAGTACTCACAGATCGATCAGAGCTAGTAGAGTTTTGTAGTGAATTAGTCAGTAAGTTCACCAGACCAAAAGTATAAGCGTGCATCGGGATAAAAAGAATTATATTAAATTAACAAAGGATTAATTTATGGGTCAGTCATTAGTTATAGTGGAATCACCAGGTAAGGTTGCCAAGATTAATAAATATCTTGGACAAGATTATATTGTAAAAGCCAGTGTTGGTCATATTAGAGATTTACCTACTGGCAGTGTTACTACAACTACCCCTGGGGTAAAAGCTAAAAGAGCAACCACTAAGGCTGAAAAAGAACAAAAGTTATTCCAGCGCATGGGAATCGACCCTGAACATGGTTGGAATCCGCAATATGTAACTTTGCCCGATAAGGAAAAAGTAGTAAAGGAACTAATAAGCTTAGCTAAAAAATCTGACTATGTTTACCTTGCAACCGATTTGGACCGTGAAGGAGAGGCGATTGCGTGGCATTTACAGGAAGTGTTGAAACTCCCAAAAGAAAAGTTTAAGCGTGTAGTATTTAATGAAATCACTAAGTCTGCTATTACTGAGGCCTTTAAGCATCCCGGCGTAGTTAATATGAACATGGTTAATGCCCAGCAGACAAGAAGATTTTTAGATCGTGTAGTAGGCTTCATGGTATCTCCCTTACTATGGGATAAAATTGGGCGAGGATTAAGTGCCGGTCGTGTGCAATCAGTAGCTGTAAGACTGATTGTCGAAAAAGAACATCGTATTAAGTCTTTTGTGCCTGAAGAATACTGGACAGTAGATGCTGATCTTCTTGATAAGAGCACAGCATTAAAACTTGCAGTTAAGACTTTTAAAGGAAAAGAGTTTAGACCAAAGAATCAATCAGAAGTAAATGAGCACTTGGCGTCGTTAGAGCAGGCTAAATATGTAGTTATTTCTAATGAACAAAAAGAAGCTAAGGTTAATACTCCTGCACCATTTACTACCTCAAGTATGCAGCAAGCAGCATCTGTTCGTTTAGGATTTTCAGTTAAAAGAACCATGCAGGTAGCACAAAAGCTTTATGAAGCAGGTTTTATTTCATATATGCGTACCGATTCTACTAACTTAAGTGCCGATGCCTTAAAAATGACTCGTGATGAGATTTTAAGTAGTTTCGGGAGTGATTATTTACCAGCATCGCCAAAGTTCTATGGTTCACGTGAAAATGCCCAAAATGCACATGAAGCAATTAGACCTACTGATATGAAAGTAGCTACTATTAAGGCTGATAAAGATGCTCAAAAGCTTTATGAGTTAATTCGCAATCAAACTTTAGCTTGTCAAATGACTGAGGCTATTGTGCTTAATAGTGAAATAACTGTAGAAGCTGGCGAGTATAACTTAAAAACTACTGGTAAAACCATGAAGTTTGATGGCTGGACTCGAGTAATTCCATATACTAAAGATGTAATTCTACCAAAAGTTCAAGTAGGTGATGAATTAAGCCTTAAAGAGTTAATGCCACTTCAGCATTTTACTAAACCTGAAGGCCGTTATACGGAAGCTAGTTTAGTAAAAGAACTTGAAAAGCGTGGTATTGGTAGACCTTCTACATACGCGACAATTATTTCTACTATTCAAGACCGTGGCTATGTAAAACTTATGCAGCGTCGATTCTTTGCAGAAAAAATTGGCGAGATCGTAACAAACCGCTTAGTAAGCAGTTTTAATGATTTAATGGATTACGATTTTACTAAGGAAATGGAATCAGAACTTGATAGCATAGCTGAGGATAAGCTTAACTGGATAGCATGTCTTGATAAGTTTTACAAGAATTTTAAAGTGGAACTTGATAAGGCAAGTCTATCAGCTGAAGAAGGTGGTATGGCTAATAATAATAGTGTGTTAACTACCATGCTATGCCCACAGTGTAATAGCCCTATGGTGATAAAGAATGCATCTACTGGGGTATTCTTATCATGCTCAAATTATCAAGGTAAAACCAAGAGTTCATGTACTAAGACTATTAACTTAGTATCAGAAGATGAAGTGCCAATGCTTGAGAGCGAAGATGCGGAAAATGAAATATTACGTCATAAGCATCGTTGTCCAATCTGTGGTCAGGTAATGGATGCATACGTTATCGATACTAACCGCAAACTTCATATCTGCTCTAATAATCCAATGTGCCCAGGATATGAAATAGAAGAAGGGCAGTTTAAGATTAAGGGAAGTTCAGGACCTGTAATTGAGTGTGAGCGTTGTGGTGGCCAAATGATTTTTAAGAGTGGACGTTTTGGGAGTTACATGGAATGTCAGAACCCGGAATGTAAAAATACTCGTAAGATTTTAAAGAATGGTGAAATTGCACCACCAAAAGAAAAGCCTGTTGCTTTTGAGGATATGCTTTGTAAAGATGGTAAGAGTCACTTTGTCTTACGTGACGGCTTAACTGGTATATTCTTAGCATCAAGCGCCTTTCCAAAGGTACGTGAAACTAAGCAGGTAACAGTGCAGGCATTAGTTGACCATAAAGCGCTTTTACCCGAGAAGTTCTTATATTTAACTACTGCTCCTATCGCTGATGAAAACGGTAATTTAACAGTTGTAAGATACTCTAAACTTACTAAGCAGCAATATGTAAGCGCTTTAGATAGTGAAGGGGCACCTACTGGCTTTAATGCTTACTATAAAGATGGCGCTTGGCAGGTAGCCGAAAAAACTAAAAAAGCTGCTACCACCAAAAAAGCTGGCACCACTAAAAAATCTACTACTAAAAGAACTACTAAAAAGGCGAAAGAGTAGTAGCTAAAAAAGTGGTAAAAAGATCTGCTTAAGTTAAGAACTCCTTACTTTAAATTAGTAGGGAGTTTTTTATGGCGCTATCATAAAGCTTACGGATATTCATATAATAAGCCTGCAGCAATTATCTTTAGAAGGTTAAGGTATTTTACTTATATTTTTTTTGAAAAAGCCAAAAACACAAGTATAATAGAAAGGGAAAATAAGAGCTTAAAGTTTTTTAAGTATCAGCGAAACAGTAAAAAGTTATATAAGGTGACCTGATGCAGATTGACCTGCCCCCTAATTGCTATACTAGAGAGTATTTAAAGCAAAGTGGCATCAATTATTTTGATTCAATACTCGATACCAATTACCAAACAGGATTAGAAAAAATTCTGTGGCGTGCTGGCTGCTTTTTTATTGGTTCGTTAGTTCTTGGAGTCTTATTATCTTTAGCACCTTTTGTGAAGGCAAGTCTGCTCCAAATTTTTTGTATTGAATTTATTTTGCTGGTTAGTTACGTCTTAATTGCATTATTAAGGTATTTTTACTTACTAAGAGTGCGCAATAAAGTACGCAGTGATAAAGCTCCAGTAGTGTTGGAGCCTGTTGCTATTGTTTATGAACAAAGAACCTCACGCTTACCTTTTATCAATACTCACATTTATAGCGGGATAGTCTATAAAGAATCAGGTACTGCTAAACCTCGTTTTTATGTAAGTGCCATAAAACAAGGACTTCCTACAACTTTACCTCCTAATACAGCTTTACTTTATAAACATCGTCAAAATGATAAGTTCTATTCTATTGATGATGATTTTAATTTTATCCATGAAGAAAGAAGAGCAAAAGAGCAAAAGAAAGTAGCTTTTGATTTGGTTTAAGCAAGTTTAAAGTGTTGGGGGAATATAACCTATACTAAATAAACTCCATCAAGCTAAATTAAATGAAAACATATCAAACAAGAAAGTAAATCTTAAAGCTTTTGATTTTTTTATCTTGAATTTTTTAATCCTTAAATCCTCTCAGTTTTGCGCTTAAAAAATTTTTGCTCATTATTTTGGAAAAATTACGTAGTGATATTTTTATGATTGGGTACTATGTAAGAGCGATGGCTACTGAGATTCATATTTTATCTTTCAAAGAAGTTTTACTGCTGATATATTAGTTAAATATATGGCAAGGAACGATAAGTTTTATCACCTTGCAAAATAAACATAACCGCACTTTAAAGCAACTTATGGCAATTCTTTACTTTGGCGAGAATTGCCATTTTAATATTGCAGGTTTATATTAAAATTTAAGACAGGGATATTATGTTTAATAGCATAATTTAACATAGCTCCTTTAGGACATACGGCATATGGCGTAGTTGTAGCCTTAAGCATAGCAATATCATTTACGCTATCACCATATCCTTCACTATTACTTAAATTCCAGCCCATTTTATTGCATAGTTCATTGAGGTGCTCAACTTTGCCTTCTTGATGACAAATTAGCGGATCTACCTCACCTGTGATACGGTGTTTATTATCATAAAGAACTTTTGTTGCCACAAAATACTTTATACCTAAGGCATGAGCAATGCGCTCAACCAAGATATCAGTAGTAGCAGAGGCAATAATTACTATTTCATCTTGTAGGAGTTTTGATTTAATTAGTTTTTTAGCTTTAGGATATACTGCTGGTAAAACTTTATTATTAACAAAATCATCAAGTAACGGCGCTAATTGCTCAGGAGTTTTTCCGATAAGAGGTTTTAGAACAAAACGATAATAAGCCATAATATCTACCTGGCCTTGATAGAATAGTTCAAGTAGACCATCGTCTTGTTTACGGTAATCTTTGTCAATAATATTATGTTCTAGCATAGTATCTAAGAACATAGTTACACTATCACCGTTAATTACTGTGCCATCTAAATCAAAAACAGCTATACGCATTTGACGCTTCTTCCTTAACAACGATTTATTTAAAGATCTTTTATATTGTTAGCTTCAGTTAATGCCATAGAGTAAATATCACGCATTTCACGATTAGTTAGAGCAGAATAATAAGTATAAAGTTGCATTGCTTCGGAAATTTGGATATCGATATGAGAAAAAGAATATATCCCAAGTTGACTTAATAAAGCAAAAATTTTTACATTTTTTAAGCTACTGTATTCACAAAAGTCATAGTCACAATTATTAGGGGTAAGTAATTTTTCATGAACTCGACCATTACTCTTTAATAATTTGGGTAAAAATTTTTGGATATGTTCATATGGATAAAAGAGTTTATATTGGTTTTGGTCACGCAAACTTAAAAAGCTTTTAATACTGGCAGGACGCATTAGTTTGATATTATGAGTTGTAAAACGGTAATTGCCATACCAGTCATTAAGTTTTCCTAAAAATTCTTCTACTGTTTGCTCTGCTGAATCAGCCTCATCTTGAATAAAATCAAGGTAATATTTTTTCATTTCACCTTTCGTAAAGCCACAAACGGTAGTAGAGCGTTCGGAGTTAGTTAAATCGTTTACGTAATTTAACCCTTCACAGTTTTCATAGCAGAAATAAAACTTTGATTCACCTGTGATTAAGCACCAATCAATAAAAATCTCGCAATCTTCTAATGCTTTATAAAATTCAAATAACGCGCAATTTAGTTCTTGTAAGTTACTTTTAAATAAGTTATCGATAATTGGGGTATCGTAATTATCGATTAAGATGATGATTTTACCAGTCCTGCTTGCTTTAGTAAGTTCTTCAATAAAGGTAGTAGTAAGACAGTAGATATTAGCTGATTTTAAGCAATGATTATCAATCCCCATCTCAAATGTTTTTGTGCGATAAAAACCAAATAGGTATTCTTTTAAATCATCAGGTGTTTTAAATGGTTTACTCCCAAAATCCAGTTTAATAATTAAATGTTCGGGCAATTTAATATCATATGATTTATAGGAAAGATTCTGTAATAAAGGCTCATCAGGGTGAGCGAACATATGATAGATAGTATCTAATAGTACAGTTTTACCAAAACCAAAAGGACGGAGTAATAACTCAAAGACGTCATGATCTTTATATAATTCTACAATCTGCTCAGTTTTATCGATATAGGCATCATCACCCGTTATAAGATCTATAAAAGACTGGTTGCTATTTGATTCAAAAAAATCCATGTAATCATCCACAAATTCTTGGTAGTTTAGATTAACTTAGATATTACCATAAAAGCAAGTAAGATACATAGCAATGACATACTCACCACGCATAAATGCGGGGGGTTCTAGTATCAACAAATCTAGCCTACTTTTGTAGGTCTTACAAATTCTCCTCTAAGA
>CALXYT010000025.1 GCA_944393045.1 uncultured Succinivibrionaceae bacterium
AATTTAAGTTTTTCAAAATCAATACCTTTTCTAAGTTTGCCTTCTTTATCAATAAACTCTGTAATGCAACTTGGAAATACTTGTTCAATTTTTGCTAAATTTAATGAATTGTCACTAGGAGCTGTAATATTTAATTTTTCCATACTTAACTCCTAATTAATGTCGCTATATATTTTGTTACAGCAGAACTTTTGTGTTAGCTGTTTTTTTAAATATAAGTGATTACAAAAATATGTAATTAAGGATAAAGGGGGAGTAGGGGGGGAAGATAAATTAAAGGTATACTTTGGATAAGAAGTAAAGATTGTTTGAAATGATGAATTGGTGTTAAAAACGTTATTTAGGGGGGGGTAAGACCTTTGATACAATACATAGTATTTGTTGTAATTTTCATAACATTACTTCCTAAAATAGCTCAGTTGAATCCAAAAGATGTTTAAATAAAAGTTAGTGACGCAATTTTTATGGTCATAAGATAAGTTTTATATTTTACAATTAAGTGGTATTTATTTCAAAATATCCAAGATAAATTGTAATATTTGTCAAAACTATAAAGGTCACCTCTAATCTGGAGCTGACCTTTTTAGTTTTTATTTGGTATTTATTGGTATTGATATTGATATGCTGGTTATTAAAGCTTTTCAATTTTCACATCAAAAGTTCTAGAACCATTATCAATAAAGTTTAAGCGATTAGTAATGCCCTTTGGCGCATCTTCAAGATGGTGAGAAACAAAGAGAATCTGGGTTTGACCGTTTTTCATGAGATATTCCACAAAACGGCGTACTAATTCTCGGCTAATACTATCTAGACCTTGTAAAGGTTCATCAAGGATTAGTAAAGGAGGCTGTTTTACTAATGCTCTTACAATAAGAACCAGTCTTTGCTGCCCAAAAGATAATGCTTTAAAACTTGTATTAGCCTCATCTTTCAGCCCTAAAAGTTTAAGCCAAGAGAGTGCTAAAGCAATTTTTTCATCGCCGGGTTGTTCATAAAGACCAATAGAATCAAAATACCCTGAAAGAATAACATTGATTACAGGAGAGCTTACACGATAATCTAAATGAAAAGCAGGGCTTACATAACCGATATGCTTTTTAATATCCCAAATACTTTCCCCGCTACCACGTTTTATACCAAAGAGGGTAATATCGTTAGCATAACTTTGTGGATTGTCACCTGTAATTAAGGATAATAAGGTAGATTTACCGCAACCATTTGGACCTGTAAACTGCCAATGAGTATATGGCTCAATAGTAAGGTTAAGCTTATTTAATACTATATGATCGCCATATTTAACCGTTACATCTTTCATAATTACCATTGGTTCATGACGGTTAATATTATCGATGCAATCTTGTGGAACAAGTGGCAAAGTACAAATTTGAGGTAGGTGTTCATAGTGGGTAAGCTGATGAATTACTTTATCATTAAGAACGGTATCCTTATCTCCAAAGCGTGCTAATTCACAGCCCATTACTACCCCAAGCTTATTGGTGCAGTCAATAATCTCATCAAAGCGATTAACTATCACCATAATAGAGGTGCCCTTTTGGTAAATAGATGTAAGTAAGGCTTTTAAATCTTCACGAGCTTTAATATCAAGTCCATCAAAAGGAGCATCTAACACTAAAAGTTTTGGGCGTTTTAAGAGGGCTTCAATAATTAATGCTTTGCGCCCCTCACCGCTTGAAAGTAGATGGTAAGAACGGTTAATAGCGTAATTAAAGTTTAAGGTATTACATAACTCAATAATGTAATTAGTATCTGTAGTAACCTTCTTAAACATAATTAAGGGGGTTAGACCAATAAGATCAGATTCCACATCGCTATTGCGCATCTTAAAATCTTCTTCCATCAAGTCTATTTGTTTTTCAAAGGAAATTATTGCTACACTTTCATTTTTTGGGGCAGTGCCTTGTAATAAGGTGAGCTCTCCCGCAAGTGCTTTTGCTAAGGAAGTCTTACCACTGCCATTACTACCCACTACAGTAGTAAAATCATGATCATCTAAAACTAAACTTTTTAAGTTAAAATTACGGTTTTTTGCAATAGCAAAAGTACAATCTTTCCATTCAAACATACAATTCCACCTCAATAGCTGGTGAAGATTATACTCCTAATTTGGTAAAAATGGGTAAAATCGTGATGTGCTTAAAATATTTTCGACTCTTTTAAAGTGGAAATTATTGTTACTGAAAAAACTTAACTGTAAAAACACAAGAGTAAAAACCCTAGCTTGAGCCTAATTCAAGTAAGGTGAGGCAAAAGAAGTTATTTGCCTGTTTTCCTGCTTTCTTACATGCTTAAACTTTTTTATTATGGGTAAACTGCTACTATTAGTTACCACTATCGGTATTTTCATTATAGCCGAGTTTTTCTTTACTTATTAAATCAAGAACTACAGGTGGCAAGATTGGTTCTGCTAACTTATGAGGAGCTTGAGGATAAGTTGTTTCTTTAGTAGTTTTTGGAGGGGACTCTTGGAGCTGGGCATGTTTTGGATCAATATTGGCTTTGCCTATTTCAATGGTTTCACCTAAGAATTTTGGTTTACTATCAAAAATATAAACATCAAGAATGCATTTAATGCGTGCCAAAAACTCACGAATGGATTCGGTAAATCCTTGTTTATCCACACCTTTAGCATTAAAGCCAATAGCCTCAATATTATGATGGCGCGCAATATAGATGGCTCTTTCATTATGAAAATCTTGGCTGATAATAGTGATGCTTTTTTGCCTGAAAATCTGCTCTATACGTACTACACTATCAAGCGTACTAAAGCCTGCATAATCAAGGTAGATTTTTTCTTTTGGAATGCCTCTTGCCATTAAAGCTTTGCGCATTTCACGAGGTTCATTATAAGTGCGATGGGCATTATCGCCACTTACTACTACATAATCGATTTTGCCGGCCTTAAAAAGCTCGGTAGTAGCATCGATACGGTTAATAAAGTATTGATTTAAGCCCCCTTTTACCAGGTACTTAGCAGTACCTAATACAAGACCTGCTCGATTATGAGGAATGGCATAGGTGGAGTTATAAGTATACGATGCCATACGGGAGATATCACCTAAGGTGATAACTAGGGTGATAACTAAAAATAAAATAGCTACTATGACTATATAAAATACAGTCTTAATGAATACCGAAAATTCTTCTTTAAAGGTAATAGGGCGGTAGTAGCTACTCATAATTTAGTTTTATAGCACGTGCATAACAAATGATAATTTCATAAGCTCTTGATATACGTTTTTCATAACATCTAAGCTTGGCATGGTAGTCTTGGCTAAATAGGTAACGTATGTCCCTTTCTTACTGGCATTACCACGTGAAATTTGGGCAGTTAATTTAAAGTTTGTTGCTAAAAAAGTAGTCAGTTCCTCGGTATGAGAAGTATTAGCATCACTACAAATGATTCTAATAGTCATATTTACAGGAAACTTAATTTTGGTTTTTAATTCTTCTTCAGTCTTAACTGTATCTTCAAAGTTTGTGATAGGGTCTAGTACCTTATTCATTAAACCATCTCCTAAATTCTCTTTTAAGAAGGCTGCTTATTTCAGTATAAAAAAGCTAACAATAATGTCAAATAAATTCTAAATGCTATGATAAGAGCTTGTTACCTTCAGCTAAAGCTTACACTGAGATTTTTGATACTTTTTTATTGTGTGTTTTACTTCATTTGTTTTTATCTTGTTAGCTTATCAGCTAATTTTAAAGATGCGCCTAATCAAACCAGCTATTAAAGGTCATTACGGCATGATCCCACATTCTTGAGAAGAAGCCACCTTCATTAACCTGATTTAAAGCAATAATTTCAGTTTGGTATAAAGTCTCTTTATCTAAAGTAAAGCTAATAGTACCAAGCACCTCACCTTTTTTAACAGGGGCAACGAGTTCTTTTTTATTAAGGGTAAATGATGCTTTAACTTTATCTTTAGTATTATTTGGAATTACCAATAATACATCATTGGCAACACCTAATTTAAGTTCATCAACATCACCTAATTTAATTTCTTTAGTAACTAATACTTCACCACCTTTAACTGGGGTATAGTTTTCAAAGAATCTGAAGCCATAAGTAAGCAGTGCTTTTGAGTTTTGGGCGCGAGATTTTTCAGATACATCACCAATAATAACTGAAATTAAGCGCATATCTTTCTTTTCATCGATAGCTGATGCTACTAAGTTATAACCAACACGGCTTAAATGACCGGTTTTTATGCCATCAACTTTTATAGTATTATCCCAAAGTAATCTATTACGATTTGTTTGTCTTATACCGTTATAAGTAAATTCTTTAATACTATAAATAGCATATTCTTCAGGTAAATCTCTAATTAAAGCTCTACCTAATAGTGCCATATCATAGGCGGTAGAGTAGTGGTTTTCATCATAAAGCCCATGGCTATTAACGAAGTTAGTATTAGTTAAACCAATTTTTTGTGCCCATTCATTCATTAAAGACGCAAATGCCTGTTCGCTCCCTGCAATATGCTCAGCCATAGCAATGCAGGCATCATTACCAGATTGAACAATGATACCTTTGTTAAGTAACTCAACAGGTACCTCTTTCCCTACTTCAATAAACATCTTTGATGAGTCAGAATACTTCTTACTCCAGGCATTTTCACTAATAGTTACACTGTCGGTAAGCTTAAGTTTACCAGATTTAAGCTCCTGACCTATAACGTAACTTGTCATCATCTTAGTTAAAGAGGCAGGGTCGATTTGCTCATTATAGTGTTTCCCTAAAAGTACTCTACCAGTGCGATAATCCATAAGAAGGTAAGCACGTACATTTGGTGCTGGTGGAGTTGGTAAATAAGCATGAGGTAATGGTTCGTTATTAGCTACTTGCGTAACTTCTATGCTGGCAGCCTCAGTGCTTATGGCTAAAGCACAAATAAATGTTAATAAGTATTTTGTTTGCATGTGATATCCCTATCTATTTTGTAGTAAAAAAAGCATTGTTAAATCCCAGGCTTTTTATTTTATTCATAGTGCTAATGTTATCTTTTTTAGTAAGAGGACCAACTTTAATACGGTATTTATAATTGCTATCTTCAATATAAGCTTTCTTGTTAGTAGTTTGGGCAACTTTATTCTTTATTTCCATTGCCTTTTGATAATTATCAGTTACAAATACTTGAATATATGGCTTAAAACCTTCCATTATGGCTATATCAGTTTGTGACCCATTAATTTTTGTTTTTATAAGTTCCACTTTTACTTTAGCAGTGCCAGGACCTAATACCCCTAAAGCACGAGCTGCTCCTTTAGATAAATCAAGGATTCTGTTCCCATGAAAAGGTCCTCGGTCATTTACTCTTACAATAAGAGCTTTACCGTTTTGGAGGTTTGTTACTTTTAAAAAACTTGGTAATGGTAGATTCTTATGAGCCGCTGTATAGCCGTTCATATCATAGTGTTCACCATTAGATGTTTTATTGCCATGAAAGCCCGGTCCATACCATGATGCAATACCCTCTTCCTGGTAGCTTGTTATATCACGCCAAACCATGTAGTTTTTGCCTAAAACGCGGTAATCTTTATTGCCACTGGTAGAATAGCGTTCATTGGTTATTTTTGCTCCTTTAACACCTTGGAGATTAGGTGGTTCTGTTTGAGGAGCCGGGATGCGGTATCCTGGACCTGTGCCATATTGTGCTCCAGGAGGAAGTTCTTCTTTAACTTGTGGCATAGGGCTAGTACAGGCATTAATTAGCACCAGCATACTAGATATAAGGGCAGCTTTGAGTAGATGTGTCATACAATCCTTAATGGTATTTGAGCAAAATCATAACGCTTAAAAAATGTTGGCTAAACTTTTTAAACTACAAGATTATACCATAAAAATAAAAGAGCTATGGACTATTATTGCTCAAGGATAGGGGAGTTTTTTCAGGTAAAAACATTAACGTACCTTTAAAAGCAAATAAAAGGTACGTTTAATGTTTTTTTTTTAAATATTATTTAATTAGGTAAAGTCATAGAACCTTTAATAAGCTCTGCAAGTTCATGTACTGCCATAGCGTATAAAGGACTTCTGTTATAGCGCATTATTGCTGCAAAATTATGTAAGGCCGCATAGTAGGTAAAGCTACCTTTATTACTTTCAAGCTTAATAAGCTTGCAAGGCTCTTTATCAGGATATTTATTTGGTACTACAAATCCTGCTTTGCGCAAAGCTCCAACAGTTATTTTTAACTCAATCCCATCGGTAATAAGCTTATCGATATTTTGGTTATTAGCGCCAATAGGCATAGCAAGTTTTATGATAGTATCTTTATTTTTATCATAACCATGCTCTTTAAAATAATTAGCTACACTGCCGATTACATCGGTTTTATCAGTAAAGAGGTTAATATGATTATCATTATTAAAATCTACTGCCCATGTTAAATAGCTATAAGGCATAAACTGTCCCATGCCCATAGCTCCCGCATAGGAGCCTAGTATCTGGTCGTATTGCCAGTTTTGGGCTTTGGCAAGTTTTATAAAATTAGCAAATTCTTTTTTAAAGTAACTCTCACGCTTTGGGTAATAAAAACCTAAAGTATAAAGCGCATCGAGCACTTTAAATCTGCCCATGTTCGCTCCATAAAAAGTTTCAACCCCAATAATTGCGACAATTACCTCAGGATCTACTCCATAGTAACTTGCAGCCCGTAAAAGATCTTTGTGATTTTCCTGGAAGAACTTTTGCCCAAGGGTGATTCTTTTAGGAATAATAAAGATTTTTCGGTATTCATACCATGGTTTTGCCTCGCCTGGACGGTTCATGGCTGTAATAATGCTTTCTTTTAAAGTAGCTTTATTAAAAGCATAAGTTAAATCAGCAAGACTTACCTTGGATTCCTGGGCTAACTTAGGTAAAGTTGCTCGGGCGCTTTCTTTTGAGATAAGTACCAAAGGCTTATCCTGCGTTTTTTGTGGAGCACTAAAGGCAAGTAGAGGTATGAAAGATAAGCCAATAAGGGCATATTTAAAAAGGGTGCTAAATTTTATAATCATAATTATTTAAGTCCTATTGGTGAGGAGTTTGTCTATTATGGGTATGAATGCCCATTAGTATCCCAAAGCCTGCTGAGAGGGTAACCATAGAAGTTCCTCCATAACTAATTAGCGGTAATGGTACACCTACTACTGGTAATAAACCTGATACCATGCCAATATTTACAAATATATAAAAGAAGAATGTTAAGCTTATGGCTCCACCAAGTAATCTTTCATAAGTGCTTTGTGCTCTTAAGGAAATATAAAGGCATCGAAAGATAATATAGAGGTAAATGGCCATTAGTAAAAAGAAACCTACCATCCCGAATTCTTCACTAAATACGGCAAAAATAAAATCAGTATGTGGCTCTGGTAAAAAGTCTAATTGTGATTGCGTGCCATGAAGCCAGCCTTTACCATATACACCACCAGATCCTATGGCAATTTTTGATTGAATGATATGATAACCTGTATGAAGGGGATCGCTTTCTGGATTTAAAAAGGTAAGTACACGCTGCTTTTGGTAATCATGCATCAGATAAAACCACATAACAGGAATTAACGCACCGGCAAGAAGCACTCCTGAGAATATCCACCACCAGCTCAGTCCCCCTAAAAATATCACAAAAAGTCCACTAGTAGCTACTAAAATAGCAGTACCTAAATCAGGTTGAATGGCAATAAGTAGGGTAGGTCCAAGGAGTAAAATAAAAGCCCATACCACCCTGAAAAATCTTGGGGGAATAGCTTCTTTACTAATTACGGATGCTATCATAATAGGCATGGCAATTTTTAAAAATTCCGATGGCTGAATGCGCATAAAACCAATATCAAGCCAGCGCTGTGCCCCTTTTGATATCACTCCAAAAAGTTCCACGCCAATAAGCAGAATAATACAAAAAATAAATAATACCCAGCCCCATCTTTCAAAGATGCGAGGGTTTATTTGGGCAATAACAATCATAAACACAAAGCTTATAGCGGTGCGCAGCATTTGTCTTAGCAGCATTTCATAATGCTGCCCTGAGGCACTGTAAAGTACAATAAGACTTAAAGCTAAGGCTGCAAGCAAGCCACCAATCAGTGGCATATCGATATGCAGTTTTTGACCTAGGCTGAGTTTTTCAGTTAAAGGCTCACTATAATTATAATTCATTGTCTGCCTCATCATTAGATGTAACACTTATCCCTTTAGAGATTTCAGCTATTTGTTCTTGCGTAGGTGGGGTATTAAGCTCTTGGTAGTAGAAATAATCATCTAATAAAGCTCGTGCCATTGGTGCGGCCTGTTTACTACCACCACCGATGTTTTCAGCGATAATTGCTACTAATGCCGTAGGATTTTCTTTTGGGGCAAAGGCCACAAAGAGGGCATTATCACGATGCTCTTCTTTTAAAGAAGCGGCATTATAGCGAGCATCTTGCTTAATGCTTATTACCTGTGCTGTACCTGATTTACCACAGGCAGTATATTTAGTATCTATAAAGGCATTTCTGCCTGTGCCCTCTTTACCGTTAATTACACGGCACATTCCTTCTTTAGCGTATTCCCAATATGTTGGATCTTTTACCTCAAGGGCTAAGTTCTGGTCGGTAGCAACACTGATATCATCAGTTTTACCAGTTGGATCAAGGGCACTTTTTAAAAGATGAGGCACGATATTGCGACCATTTTGCGTCAGAATTGCATGAGCTCTAGCAAGTTGAATAAGTGTAGTAGTCCAATACCCCTGACCTATACCAATAGAGATAGTATCACCAGGGAACCAATCATGTTTATAACGGCGTTTTTTCCAGGCACGAGATGGCATATTACCTAAAGATTCTTCGTAAATATCAATGCCTGATTTTTGGCCCATACCTAAGCGAGTCATATAGCTATTGATGCGATCAATTCCTGCGCGATATGCTAAATCGTAAAAGTAGGTATCGGCACTGATTTCAATAGCACGGAGCATATCCATCCAGCCATGCCCCCAACGTCTCCAATCACGAAACTTATGTGTAGAGCCTGGAATTTGATAAAACGGCCCACCAAAAAATCTTGTGCTAGGGGTAATTAAATCTTCATTTAGCCCCATAACTACTAATAATGGTTTAACTGTTGACGCAGGGGCGTATCCACCTTGGGTTACTCGGTTGATTAGAGGTTTGTCTGGATTAGTTAATAGAGCACTATATTCTTTTTTCTTAATGCCTCGTACAAAAGGATTAGGATCGTAGCTTGGTGATGAAACAAATGCCAGGATCTCACCGTTTTGTGGGTTTAGCATAACTATGGCCCCACGTTTATCTTTAAGGAGTTCTTGGGCTTTAAGCTGCAATCTTATATCGATAGTAAGGCTAATATCGCGTCCTGGAATTGGGGAGAAACGATTTAAGGTTCTAAGAACTCTGCCTCGAGAATCAACTTCTACCTCTTTATAGCCGCTGGTACCATGGAGTAAATCTTCATAATACTTTTCAATGCCCTGTTTGCCGATATCGTTGGTAGCTGCATAATTATTGATTTTGCCATTTTGCGTTAATTGCTCAAGTTCCCTGGTATTGATTCTTGCTACATACCCAATGGCATGGGTAAGAGTATCACCTAAAGGGTAGAAGCGCTTTAAGGTTGCCTCAATATGCGCTCCCGGATAAAGGTATTCATTAACCGCAAATTTAGCTACTTGTTTTTCATTCAGGTTTTCAGCTATAAGTGCCGGTACAAAACCTCGGCGATATTTGGCTCGCTCGATAATATTGTCAATATCATCCTCCTCAAGGTTTAGATTGAGCATACTATTTAACCCTAAAATATCGGCACGTAAGTTTTTCGAGTTTTCAGGGATAATCTCTAAGCTGAATAACGGACGATTTTCCGCCAGAACAATATGGTTGCGATCGTAAATTATTCCTCTTGGAGGAGCAATAGGTACAACTTTAATGGAGTTATCATTAGAACGAGTAGTGTAACTATCAAATTTTACAATTTGCAGATAATAAAGATTGGCAAATAATATTAGGCATAAAATAAACATGACAAAGATCGAAACTACCAGTCTTCGGCGAAAGACCGCTTTTTCAATGACATCATCTTTTACTTTATTAAAACGCCTAACTTGTGCTTTTTTCATTATTACTCTCTATGGTAAGGATGTCCTGCATCTATGGACCATGCGCGATATAAGCTTTCAGCGATAATTAGGCGCACTAAAGTATGAGGCAGCGTTAAAGGTGAGAGCGACCAACTTTTTTGAGCAAGTTTTTTACATTCCTCACTTAACCCCTCGGGACCGCCAACTAATAACGCCACATCCTGTCCACTCATCTTCCAGCCTGCTAGTTCTTTGGCTAGTTCATGGGAATTATACATTTTTCCGGGAACATCTAAGGTAACTACTAATGCGCCCTTAGGAATTGCCTCAATCATAGCTTTGCCTTCTTGCATCACAATGCGATCGATATCGGCATTTTTACCACGTTTGCCAGCAGGAATTTCAATTAATTCTAGTGCAGTATCTTTCGGAAAGCGTCTTTCATAATCACGATAAATAGCTTCCATATGCTCCGGAATTTTGGTGCCAACGGCAATTAAGTAGATTTTCATTATTCTGCTCGATAAAGCTGTTCCAGTTGATACATTTCACGAGCATCAGGCACTAAGATATGCAAAACTACATTACCAACATCTAATAATACCCAATCCCCAATACTTTCACCTTCAATCCCTAAAGGTTTAACGCCAAGTTTAGTTAAAGCTTCTTGCACCTTATTTGCAATGGCACTGGTGTGACGGGTAGAGGTACCAGTGCAAATCATCATAGCATCGGTGATAGTAGATTTTTTGCTAACATCAATAGTTACTATATCCCTGCCTTTAATATCAAGGATAGCATTGGCAATATTAGTTACAAGTTCTTGAGTTTCCAAATTTACCTTCCTTTTAAAGATAAGTTATCTATCTGTATCTTTTTGTATTTATCTTTATCTATATGCGAAATTATAACGTATTTTTATATGCGAAATTATAACGTATTTTAAGCACTTTCTTCCTGGTAAAGGTTGTGATCTTTGATATACCTTAAGACTTTATCTGAAAGTATGGTACTTAGGGTCTGGTATTGTGCATTTTTAATAGATTTTCTAATAGCGCTTGAGCTTATATCGTTCTCTTCTCCCGTAAGTAAGTAAAGATTTTTATTTTTATTGGGAAGAGCAGTATCGGGCATGCTGTGATTATCTAAATTGATAGCGTTTTTTAATAGTTCTTGCTGAAGTTCCGGTAATAGTAAAGGGTTTAACTTATATTGCGGACGGTTAAAGACACAGATATTGGCAAGTTTGATAATTTCTTTACCATTACGCCATTTGTCAAGTGCCAAAAAAGAGTCCATGCCCATAATAAAGGTAAAATCATAAGTTGGAAAGCGTGAGCATAATAAAGAAATCGTCTCAAAAGTAGATAAATATTGAGGCATATTAAGCTCGATATCGCTTGCAATAATACCTTTATTGGCTGTTATGGCAAGTTTTACCATATTTAGGCGATGTTCATCGGTAGTATGAGGGTTTTTATAATAAGGAATCTTATTAGGCTCAAGCCATACTTCATGTAAATTAAGGGCATCTTTAGCATTTTTAGCTAGTGCCAAATGTCCTTTATGAATAGGATCAAACGTTCCCCCTAAAATACCAATACGTTTTAAACTCATTTATTAAAGCCTCTTGGTGATTAGAGGAGTGTTTGATGATCGCATGGCGACAATCTCACGCAAATATAAAAACGCCATATCCTCATTAAAACTTCTTGCTAAAATATCAGCCTTGCAGATTAGTTTAAGCATATATTTAAGTGTTGCCAAACTTAGGCTATTAGCGGTGTTTATATATTGATCGCGCTTTTGTTTAAAAGATCTTAATAAGGGATGTGACTCAAAAAAACTTTCCAAATTTCCACCATTATCTATGATACAGCGAATTTCATAGATAGTAGAAAGGGCATTACCTAATTTATTTACCATATCAGTAACATTTTCCCCTTCATCACGTAACGTGTTTAATACTCTCAAACGTTTTTGGATAGAAATTTGATTGTTAATGAAAGTATCTATAATAGTAAAAATAGAAAAATGGTTATCATTTTCAATATGATCTTTCAAAACATCAAGAGAGATATTACCTGTAAAGCCACAAAGATTAAGCTTTTCAATTGACTGACAAAGGGCAAATAAATTGCCTTCATAAGTCTGTTTTAAGAGCGCTTGGGCATTATTATTAAGTACTATCTGATACTTGCTGCAAGTATCGGCAATAAGATTATAAATCTCTTGATCTGTTGCCTGATAAAAAATAACGCTAATGCCCAGTTTATCAAGAGCTGCTATATTTTTAGTGCGCAAATCTGCCTGCGAAATCTGCGGTAAGGTAATAATTACTACTAAGTCATCATGTAAAGACTTGGCAACAGTTTGTAGCACTGTCTGGTTTTTTGGTTTTAAAGAGGAGAGGTTAATCTCAACTATAATATTATCAGCAAATAGCCCAGGGCTGGTAAGAGCTTCACTTAAATTATCAAGATTCAAATCATCATCAGTAAAACGCTCTTTATTAGATCTGCTAAAGCCGCATTGACAGGCTTTCTCAACTACCATTTCAGCGGCATTCATTAACCAAAATGGTTCATCTGATGCAAAAATATACACCTTATCAAGCTGCTTAGCCAAGTGTTCTTTAAGCCTGTTACTGTATATTTTCATGAAAGCCTCTAACTATCAACAATTAAACTACTTAACGTATTGCTCCAGGAAATAATTCTTTAGTTCCAAAATATCCATGATTATTCCTTTTTAGCTGACTTATCATTGTTATTAACATCTTTGGCAGGATTATTTTCAAGTAATTCTTGAGCATTGGCTTTATTAAGTAATTCTAAATCTTTTTCGCTAATGCGGTATTCTTTTGTGTTTCCATTCGCATCAGTAGCATTAAAGACTACTTTAAATTCATCTATCTGATTTTCTTCGCTATCAGGAATATTAGCAAATTGAACTAAGTAAGAATTACGTAATCTAAAAGTAATTTGCGTGGTTAATTCTTCGATTGATTCATTAATAAGTGCACTTTTTTCGGAATCGGAGGTAATGGTGGAACCAGCTTTATTTAAGTAAGATCGGTTAATAGCACTTTTTATAGTATATGGCTTTTTATCCTTAAGATATAAAAGACAGGAAACAGAAGATCGAATATTATATTCAAGGTCCTGTGAGTTACCGGATACGGAAAGCGTGGAAATATTGTTATTTAAACTAGAGCAGGTTAATACTGGAATATCCTGGGCCAAATAAGATTGAAAGTCATTATTTGCCTCAATGACATTTATTCCTTTAACTGTTAATTTTTCAAATAGTCTTTTATAAAAAACATTACGTTTATCACCAACAAAGGCAATTTCAGGATAAGTTTCTTTAATTGGCTTAGTTCTCATAAGCTGAAAACCACAACCGGTACTTAAAATAGTTACCATTAAAGTTAATAAAAGAGCGGTAATTTTTTGCACGTTGTAACCTTATGTTTTTGATAAAGGACTATTACTAAGCCGTCACAGCTGACGGCTTAGGATAAATTTAAGCTACTACGATGTTTACTAATTTCTTAGGAACGTAAATAATCTTACGTACGGTCTTGTCAGCAGTAAATTTCTTTACTTGTTCATCGTTAAGAGCCAATTCTTTAATGCCATCTTCTGAAGCATCAGCTGCTACAGTTAATCGGGCACGAACTTTGCCGTTTACCTGTACTACAATTAACATTTCATCGGCAACTAAAGCATCTTCACATACTGTTGGCCACTTGGCATCATCGATTTTGTTTTCATGACCCAGGCATTCGTAAAGTCTAAAGCATACGTGTGGAATAATAGGATAAAGCATTAGTACACATGCATCGTATACTTCATAACTAATAGCAACTGATGTTTCATCATCAAGAGTAAGCTTGTTTGCCTTATTTAAAAGCTCCATAATAGCAGCAATTGCCGTATTGAATGTTTGACGGCGACCGATATCATCAGTAACTTTCTGAATGGTCTTATGTAATTCACGGCGAATTTCTTTTTGCTGTGAGGTTAAGTTAGCAAAAGAAACATTGCTTGGTCTTACGTGAGTTACTAAGTTCTGTACGCTATTATAGAAACGCTTAATAAAGCGTAATGCACCTTCAACTCCAGATTCTTGCCATTCAAGGGTAAGCTCAGCAGGTGAGGCAAACATCATAAATAATCTTACAGTATCAGCACCATACTTATCTACCATAGCTTGCGGGTCGATACCGTTATTCTTGGATTTACTCATCTTAGTCATACCGGCATGAATTAAGGCGTGTCCTTCACGGTCATGAGCTTCTGTGATATTACCAAGATTATCACGAGTAGTAATGGCATTTAATGGACTTACCCAAACCTTACCGCCGTTTTCATCAAGATAATAGAAGGCATCAGCAAGTACCATACCTTGGCAAAGGAGCTTGGTAAATGGTTCATCACAATGTACCATACCGGCATCACGTAGCAGCTTATGGAAAAATCTTGCATAAAGCAGGTGCATACACGCATGTTCAATACCACCTACATACTGATCAACCGGTAACCAGAAATCAGTGCGCTTGGAATCAAGCATACCTTCCTGGTAATCAGGACAGCAATAACGTGCATAATACCAGCTTGATTCCATAAAGGTATCAAAAGTATCAGTATCACGTAAGCCTTCTACGCCATTAACAGTAACTTTTGCCCATTCTTTATCAGCTTTAATTGGACTTTGTACGCCGTCCATGATTACATCTTCAGGAAGTTTTACCGGAAACTCTGTTGCTCCAATAACCTCGCCATTAGGTAAAGTAATCATAGGTATTGGTGCGCCCCAATATCTTTGACGGGATACCCCCCAGTCGCGGAGACGATAATTGATAGTGCGATGTCCCTGACCAGTTTTTTCAAGGTCTGCACAAATGGCATCAAACGCACCTTTAAAGTCAAGATTATCGTACTTACCACTATTGGTTAATAAACCTTTTTCAGTATAGGCACACTTTGAAATATCACATGATGAGCCATCAGCAGGCTTAATTACCTGAATAATGTCTAAACCATATTTTGAGGCAAATTCATAGTCACGCTGATCATGAGCAGGTACCGCCATAACAGCACCGGTACCATAATCCATGAGCACAAAATTTGCTACCATAACAGGTACTACGCGACCATTTAACGGATGAATGGCATAAAGACCGGTTGGCATGCCTTTCTTTTCCATAGTTGCCATTTCCGCTTCAGCAACTTTTAAATTACGGCATTCTTCAATAAAGCTTGCTAATTGAGGGTTGTTTTTAGCCATTTCTTTGGCAAGAGGGTGTAGAGCTGCAATTGCCACATAAGTTACACCCATGAAAGTATCTGGACGAGTGGTATAAACATCAAGTGTTTCAGCACGATCTTTAATCTTAAAGGTAATAGTTAAACCTTCAGATTTACCAATCCAATTGCGCTGCATGGTTTTAACAGTTTCTGGCCAGCCTTCAAGAGTGTCTAAATCACTAAGTAATTCTTCCGCATAATCGGTAATCTTTAAAAACCACTGTGGAATTTCTTTAATTTCCACAGGAGCATCACAACGCCAGCATCTGCCGTCTTGCACCTGTTCATTAGCAAGTACGGTCTGATCGTTTGGACACCAGTTTACTGTTGAGGTCTTTTTATATACCAAACCTTTTTCATATAACTTTGTAAAGAACCACTGTTCCCACTTGTAATATTCATCTTTACAGGTGTATATTTCTCTGTCCCAATCATACCCCAGACCTAGAAGTTTCAACTGGTTCTTCATGTAATCAATATTACTGTAAGTCCATGCGGCAGGAGCGCTCTTATTTTTTATCGCGGCATTTTCAGCTGGCAGACCAAATGAGTCCCAGCCGATTGGTTGCATTACTACCTTACCGTTTAATCTCTGAAAACGTGCAATCACATCACCTATGGTGTAATTACGGACATGTCCCATATGTAATCTTCCAGATGGATATGGGAACATAGATAGACAATAAAATTTTTCTTTTGAAGAATCTTCAACAGCTTTAAATGTTTTATGGGTATTCCAATAATCTTGAACTTTTGGTTCTAAATCATGTGGATTATATTGTTCAAGTATGACTGACATATTTTAGCCCAGCTAAATGTAAACAAAAAAATCGCCCTGATTGGGCATATACACAAATTTCTCGTATTATACTATATATTTAAGAGATCGTGGTAAGTTTTAGAGTGATTATAAAGGTGATTTTATAAATTTAAGGCATCTTATGTCTTAATGCAAAATCTGATAATTACTTTTATTTTTACCTGCTTTATGGTAGTATTTGACACCTGATTGTAAGGGGTATAGCAATAATTATCTTCTGAATATTGCTAAGTGTTATAAAGACGATAAGTAATAGATTTTATAATGAAATTTTTACCGTATTTTTTAGCTTCTTTGCTTTTTTGTGCCTCAACTTCCGTCATGGCAGTCACGTATAAACTGCCCGCCAACGGCAGTAATATAGTAGGTGAGGTATTAGTAGCTGAGGTTCCTCAAGGAAATGTATCGCTTGAGCATATTGCCGCGCTTTACCAAATGGGCTTTAGTAATATGCTTGAGGCAAATCCTAATGTAGACCCTTATTCCCCAAAACCTGGACAAAAATTACTTATCCCTCAGCGTTTGATTTTGCCTGATACTAAAAGAGAAGGCATTATTATCAACAGCGCTGAAATGCGTTTATATTATTACCATGATAATGTGGTAGAAGTTTTACCAATCGGTATTGGTCAGCTTGGTAAGGATACTCCTGTCAATTGGGTTACTAAAGTGCATCGTAAAAGAGCTAACCCAACTTGGACTCCTACTGCCTCAACTCGTGCTGAATATGCTGCAAGAGGTGAGTTTTTACCTACCGTAGTTCCTGCCGGTAAAGATAATCCTATGGGGTTATTTGCTCTTTATGTCGGTAGATTATATGCAATTCATGGAACCAATGCTGAGTTTGGTATAGGGCTTAGAGTTAGTCATGGTTGCATTCGTCTGCGTCATGATGATATTGAATACTTATTTAATGTTGTCCCTGTTGGCACAAGAGTAGAGTTTATAAATGAACCTGTTAAGGTAAGTTCCGAACCTGATGGCGCACTTTATATCGAGGTTCATCAGCCGTTATCTACAAGTGAAGAGCAGATAAACTCTGAGGATTATTCGCCTTTGACTTTTAATGATAAAGTTAAAGAATTTTTACTTCGAGATGATATCGACCCTGCAATTTTACAGCAGGAATTAAACGATAGAAGCGGGATTCCGGTATTACTTAATCCAATAGAATTTTAAGATAAAAAAGCCCAGGTATCTTGGGCTTTTTTGGAAGTTCAGTTTTCGTTAGTCTATTGCCCCAACTTTATAAGAAGTTGTTTCAATAACTGGTTTTGGTATACCAATTTTCTCAAAAGTTACTTTTATTACGCCATATTCGTTATCAGTAATCTGTGCTTTTTTCACGGTGCCACTAAAGAGATATGGAGTGTAGATTACATTTTCAAGTCCTATGCTTGGGGCAAAGTAGAGATCTACTTGATTATCACGTAAACACCCACTACTTCTTTTACAATCAATAGCTCTAATGCCTTGAGAGGCTATGTATCCAACAAGCGCATGTTCAGTTGAATGAAACGCACTACGCCATAAATGAGTTTTTAAGCCATCATTTAATTCCCCGTATTTAGTATCTACTCGGCTATTAATCCAAGGAAATAGCGTGTTTGGCATTACATACTGCTTATTAAGCGTTAAGGTTAAAGCAGCTTGGTCAAGCTCAGCACCTATCCACCAT
Organism: uncultured Succinivibrionaceae bacterium; assembly: GCA_944393045.1. Lineage (GTDB taxonomy): Bacteria > Pseudomonadota > Gammaproteobacteria > Enterobacterales > Succinivibrionaceae > HGM20899. The sequence goes on from CALXYT010000025.1 coordinate 17,896, forward strand.
GAGGCAGGTTCTTTGTTGATACTACCAAACCACTCAGTTTGATTTTTAGTGCTGGCAAGATGTAAAGTTTGCAATATGCCTTCTTTACCAAAGTTAATCAGATTTCTATCTCCTAAACCACAGGCTGCTAAAAATACCATCCAGAATGATTTTACCCTATGACCATAGTCACTATGTCTGCCCAGGTACTCATCAAAACAACTTCTTTCATGAATGCAGCCATAGTATTTATTGCTCTTTTTATCATAAAAGTTATCGTTCATCATACTTATTGTTTGGGTAATAACATGTGACCAGGCATTGCGTTCTTTTGGTGGTAATAATCGCCATGTTAGCAGTAAGTAGGCATTAAGCTGATCTAACTGCGCAACAAGTTCTAATTGATTAGTTTTATCAACATCAGAATCCTTTAATACCCAACGTAATAAATTCTTTTTATCATCATAGTAGGTTTTGTAGATATATTTTTGGGTGTCGGTAATTACTTTAATAACCTGAGGATTATTAGTAAGGTAAGCATTCATCGCAAGACCTATTAGTGCATAGGCAAGATCTTGCGGAGTGCGAGCTAATCTTTCAGGGTAGGAGGTATCATCGCCATTAAAAGTACCATAAAACCCTCCTTCTGGATCGCGGGCATAGTCAAGTAAAAACTCCACGCCAGCCAGGTGAAGTCTTAACAGCTCGGCATTACCAGTTAAATTAAAAAGCGCACCGTAACCGAAGGTTTGGCGTGAAATCATGCGTACGTAATCGTATTTGGCAAACGGTAAAAATGGTGGTTCTTTTACCTCATCAGGACATTTTTTCTTGTTGCGTAATGACCCGTTATTACAGCGCCATGTCGGAAATTTACCGATAGGAATGCCGTAAGCTTCTGGCATGAGCCAGTATTTTTCCAGGACTTTAGCATGAGCGAGCCAGTTTTTTTCATTAGGTAAGTTTTTAATATAAGAAGGTGAGGTGCTAGCTGCGTATGAAAGGTTAGAGGTAAGAAATAACGATAAAGAGAGCATAAGGGTGCTTGAGATTTTTTTTAACATTCTAAGCCTCGCTTGGTGGTATAGTTTGAAGTAATGTTATTTTTTATTTCTACATCAAGCGAGGAGTTATTGTAATTATTTTACTGAAAATTCTCTTAAAAATGTGATAGTCATTGAAATGTCTCCTCTTTTGGAGGTTTAGTATTTTCAGAGGACGGATTTAAGTTTTCAGTTACTTGCTTTTGGTGCTTCTTTCGCATATAGTGCTGATAGATACTGGAGAATATCCCTAAAAAGAGTAAGAAAGAAATTACATAAAGCATAGGCTTTCTTCCATATGTCGCAAAAGGTGTTAAACCAAGAGTTGGGGTAACTGAAACATTAAGTGTGGTAATAATGTTTTCCATAGCCGTATCAATGATTTCACCTTTATCGTTAATGGCTGCTGTTATGCCATTGTTAGTTGCTCTAAGAACTGGTTTACCAAACTCGATAGCTCGCATTTGGGCAATGGCAAGGTGCTGAGATGGACCATTAGTCAGATTAAACCAACCATCATTACTTAATGTTACTATCATGTTTGTGTCTGGGTAGATTTGATCTATTAGCTCAAAATTAAAAGCTATTTCATAGCAGATGGCACTCGCTATTTTTAAGCCAAAAATCTCAATATTAGGCTGCTTAGTATTGCCTCTAGTAAAAGAACTCATTGGCATATTAAAAATTGGGCCTAAGGTGCGCAGTAAGGTTTCAAATGGGACAAATTCACCAATCGGTACTAAGTGGCGCTTATAGTATCTATTACCTTCGCCGTAAGTATAGTGGTTAATACCTTTAGCATCGATTAGTCCAAGCCCCACCATGCCGTTATAAAAGGAGTTGGTTCTTTCATCAAAGTATTGAAGGCCTGTAATAAAACCTACGTGATTGCTATACATAAGGTTATCTAATCTATCGAGGATAGAATAGGTATCATTTTCAAGGGCCGGAATGGCGGATTCTGGCCAAATGATAATATCAGCTTTATCAATACTGCCTTCTACAAGCTTAAAGTAAGTTTTTAAGGTTGGGATTATCTGATCCTGATTCCATTTGGCCTCAGTTGGAATGTTGCCTTGCATTAATGATACATTGACGTTTGTTAGCTTATCAGTAAATTGTAGTGTTGAGAGCCAAATTGCTAGAGTGTAAATGGTGATAGGGAGGCATAGTACTGAAAATCTAAAGGTTTTTATGGCATAACCGATAGCTCCACCTATCATAAGAACTGCTAGAGTTACACCTTCACCACCAAAAATAGGGGCGATATGTTTTAGGTGGGAGTTTGTTTGGGTATAGCAAAGCCAGTTCCATGGAAAACCTGTGAATAAAACACCGTTAAGGTAATCGGCAGCTACCCAGAGAAATGGTAAAAAGATTACCAGTTGTATAAAACGCCCAAAGTAAAATTTTTTACTTAAAAGACCAGCCAGCGCCTGAAAAATTGCTAAATAAATACTTAGACAAAGAATAACTAAAGTTGCAAGGATAAAAGGCATTTGCCCAAAGCCTCTTAATACTGATGATATCCACCAAAGGGTGGTGGTATTAAGGGTAAAGGCAAATAGAAAAACTATAAGAGCATTACCTAAGAGTGAGCGTTTATTAGTAAGAATATATGCTAAGAGTGATACACCGATTATTGGCATATACCATAGATTATGTGGCGCATAGCCGTAGCTTGCAATTACCCCGGCGATAATTGCCAAAACCGGAAATAATACTATTTTTTTTATCAGGTAATTAGATTTCATAAAACTTATTACATAGTTGCAACTTTAAAACGGTAAAATTATATGAAAGATATCTTATTAGTGCAAATTTTAGTGAAAAGTGATAGTAGAAAAAGTAGCTAAAAAAAGCCCTCACGTAGAGGGCATAGGTTTCTCGGTAAGAGATTTATTCTTCAATCTTTGGGTTTACCGTTAGCTGTAAGACATGGGTACTGCGCTTATCAGCAGATAATACCTTAAAGTCAAAATTATCAATGCTTATAGCATCACCTTTAACAGGTAGATGACCGAAGGAATGAAGTACCATGCCACCTATGGTGTCATATTCATCATCAGCGTAATTACAACTAAATTTTTCATTAAACTCTTCAATTGGGGTAAGACTTAACACGTGGTACAAATTATCGCTAATTTGTGTGATGTTTTCTTTTTCAGCATCATCATTATCGTATTCATCTTCAATTTCACCAACAATAAGTTCCAGAATATCTTCAATTGTTACTAAACCTGAAACTCCACCGTATTCATCAACTACAATTGCCATGTGGTAACGGCATTGCTGGAACTCTTTAAGTAGGCGATCTACTCGTTTACTTTCAGGAACAACAACTGCAGGTCTAATAAGGTCTGCAAGATTGGCACTTTGCTTATTTACGGCAAGTTTTAAAAGATCTTTGGCTAATAGAATGCCTTCTATATGATCTTTATCATTATGAATTACAGGATATCTTGAGTGCCCAGCTTCTATTACGCTATTGATAACATCATCAATTTGGGTATTAGAGGAGATTGTTACCATCTGAGAACGGGGAATCATGATGTCTCTAACACGTAGTTCAGATATCTCAAAAACTCCTTCAATCATATCCTGGGTTTCTTCATCTATGATTTCTCGTTCACCAGCCCCAGAAATGATATCAACAAGTTCATCCTTGTCAGCTGGTGTACCTTTAAGGATGGTGCTTAATTTATCGATCCAATTTTTTGGGCGATATGTATGATTGGTAGTAGTGTTTTGTAAGCTTCGCTCATCGCTACTCATATGCTGTCGGGTTTTCCGCTCCTATGTTATATACAATGATACCATTATAAACGATAAAAATAAAAAAGATAAGATATAGCACCGGTATTAGAAAATTTTACAAAAAATCACTGTAAAATGACGAAATTACACTTCGTCATTTTTATATGGATTAGCAAAACCTAATTTTTCCAGTACTTTTATCTCTAAGCTTTCCATAACTTCAGCTTCATCATCTTCAATATGGTCATAACCTAATAGATGTAATGTTCCATGAACAATCATATGAGCATAATGAGCTTCTAAAGTCTTATTTTGTTCTTTAGCTTCTTTTTCCACAACTTCAGAGCAAATAACTAAATCACCAAGGTAGTTATCAATATCTTCTTCTGGTAATCCTTCAGGATACTCAAAAGGGAATGAAAGAACATTAGTAGGGGAGTCTTTATGGCGATAAGTCAAATTTAAGTTATGAATTTCAGTAGGGGTTACAAAAACCGCCGCCATTTGAGCTTCTTGTAATGAAGAATCAGAGAGTTCTAAAGCTGTCTGGGCATATTTTTCAAGTTGCTCAAGGGATGGTAAGTATGCCGGATTTTCAGGAAGATCTATTTGTAAATCAATTGCTATCATAGTTATCTCATTGGTTATTTACTTTCATCACCAGTAACATTATTGTTTTCATTTACTTCACGTTGGATGGCTTTGATTAGATCATCGTTAGTACGTAGATTATGTTGGTTTTCTGTAAGTTTTAGGGCTTCATTGGCTTCAAACTTTTCGTATGCCTGCACAATCTTCGCAACTACAGGATGGCGCACAACATCTTGGGAAACAAAGAAATTAAAACTTACATCTTTTACATTACCTAATACTAAGATTGCTTGTTTAAGACCTGATTTTTGGTGTCTTGGCAAGTCGATTTGGGTAATGTCACCTGTTATAACTGCTTTGGAGTTAAATCCGATACGAGTTAAGAACATCTTCATCTGTTCGATAGTAGTGTTTTGCGCTTCATCCAGAATGATAAAAGCATCGTTTAAAGTTCTACCACGCATGTAGGCAAGTGGAGCAATTTCAATAACCTGGCGCTCAATTAGTTTTTCTACTTTCTCAAAACCAAGCATTTCAAAAAGGGCATCATATAAAGGTCTTAGATACGGGTCTACTTTCTGGGAAAGGTCGCCAGGTAAAAAGCCTAGTTTTTCGCCAGCTTCAACTGCAGGGCGTGTTAATAAAATACGGCGCACTTCATTTCTTTCAAGTGCATCAACAGCCGCTGCAACTGCAAGGTAGGTTTTACCAGTACCAGCAGGTCCAATCCCAAAAGTTACATCATGGGTAAGAATATTGCTGATATATTCACCTTGGTTCTTAGAACGTGGTTTTACAAGACCTCGTTTGGTTTTAATGCTAACTGCGTTGTTGTAAAGATTATCTATTTGTCGTTCGGCTAAATTTCTATTGGCATTTTCTTCGGTATCAGCATCAAGAATATGAGCTTGAGTTATTGCTAGGTGAATATCTTCAGGTGTTATATCTTTAACTTTACCTTTAACACTTGCAGTCTCAATATAGAGGTCTTTTAAAATCGAAGCTACTGCCTGCACGGCATGGGCAGGGCCTGTAATAGTAAAATCTTCGTTTTTATAAATTATTTCAACTCCGAGACGGCGCTGTAAGTGTTTGATATTATCGTCCATTGGACCGCAAAGATTTGCAAGTCTTTCACGGTTTGCCGGTTCTAATGAAATTTTCAAAGTTGTTAAATTGGCCATAAATATTACCTAAATTAATTCTCCACGCAGTGAGTGAGCTAATACATCGGTAATTTTAATATCAACAATTTGCCCGATCAAAGATTTGTCTCCCTTAAAATTCACAGAACGGTTATTTTCTGTTTTACCTCTTAGTTCGGTATTGTCTTTTACTGATGTTCCATCCACTAAAACTTTTTGAATTGTTCCAAGCATTTCACGGCTGTATTGCTGAGCCTGGTTATTAATTAATGCTTGTAGTTTATAGATTCTTTCTTTCTTAACGCTTAAGGGAGTGTTATCCTCAAGATCTTTGGCTACCGTGTTTGGTCTTGGTGAGTAGATAAAACTAAAGCTTTGGTCGAATCGCACTTCACGAACTAAAGACATGGTTTCTTCAAATTCTTCTTCAGTTTCCCCCGGGAAGCCAACGATGATATCGGTGCTTATATAAATGTCGTTTCTAGCCTCTCTGAGCTTTTTAGTTAATTGAATATATTGCTCACGAGTATATCTGCGGTTCATTCTTCTTAAGGTGTTATTAGAACCTGATTGAACTGGTAAATGAATGGAGTTTGCTATTTGAGGCAGATCTTTAAATGCCTGAATGATTTCATCTGATAAGTCATGAGGATTTGATGTGGTAAATCTAATGCGCTCCACTCCTTTAATGGCTGCAACTAAATAAAGCAGTTCTGCAAAGTTGCATTCTGTACCATCTTCATAGGTTCCACGATAGGAATTAACGTTTTGTCCTATTAAGTTGATTTCTTTTACGCCTTGTTCAGTAAGGTGTTTAATCTCAGCAAGAATTCCTTCCACACCTCTGCTAACTTCTTTGCCTCGAGTAAAAGGAACAACGCAATAGCTACAAAAGTTAGAACAGCCTTCCATAATGGTAACAAAGGCAGTGGCTTTGTTTTTTGCTGAAGGGGCTGGGAGGAAATCAAATTTTTCGATTTCAGGGAATGAGACATCAACTACATGCTTATTCTTACCTGATTTCACCTCGTTAATCATTTTAACTAGACGATGAATAGTTTGCGGTCCAAAAATTACATTCACAAAATTCACACGTTTTAGGATTGCCTCTCCATCTTGAGATGCTACACAACCACCTACACAAACAATGGCGTTTTCTTTATATTGGTTTTGCGATTTCCAGGCAAACAATTGATTAAAAACTTTTTCTTGGGCTTTTTCACGGATAGCACAAGTTATTAGTATTACTACGTCAGCTTCTGCAATATTATCAGTTTCAATAATATTATTTTCATTTAATAAATCACGAATACGATCCGAGTCGTATTCATTCATCTGACAACCCCAAGTTTGGATATAAAATTGTTGCATGAAATTAGAAACCTCAATTAAGTGAAATAAACAGTTCTAATTATAACATATTAGTTACTTTGAACGTATGTGATTCTTTGAATAATACAAAAGCTAACAAATTAATGAGGTAAGAATAATTTATAATAGGTAAAAACAATGTAAATATAGGTAAAATTGAAGTATATTAATGTGATGTATAACAAATTAGTTCTTAAAATTTTTAATATATGTCAATAAAACAACTAAGATATATGTAGAAAAATTATTTTTAAGATATACTATCAGTGTTTTTTTGTTGATATTTATTTTTTTTAGAAAGTATTATTTATGCAGTCAGTAAAAGTTGGTTTAAATGAAAAATGGTATCTTGGTTTAGATATTGGTACTAATTCTGTGGGGTTTTGTGCGACCAATGCTAGTTACGATATTTTAACTAAAGGTAATAAATTACAAGCTGGTGCTAGATTATTTGAAGAAGCACATGATGCATCTACGAGACGTGTTAAACGTTCAATACGTAGGCAACGTGCCCGTTTGCGCAATCGTATTGACATGCTTCAAGCAATTTTTGCTGATAATATTGATGATAAGTTCTTCTTATCGCTCAATGAGTCACGTTTATATCTAGATGACAAGACCGTAAAAAATAAATATACGTTATTTAATGATAGTGATTTTACTGATGTAGATTTTTATAAGAAATTTCCGACAATTTATCATTTACGTCAGTATTTATTAACTACTCCAGATCCTGATATAAGATTGTTATATCTAGTTTGTCATCATATGATGAAAAATCGTGGTCATTTTTTATTCCAAGAATTTAATCCTAAGCAATCATCTTCTAATATACAAAGTATTATTGAATCAATAAATGATGGTATTAAAAAGGTTTTTAGTGATAGTGATGATGCAGTAAATTTAAAATTATTATCAACTGATAATATTGAACAGAAGTTTGCTGAAGCTAAAAAGATTAAACGTGAAACAGACTGTTGGTCAAAATTGGCAGAAATATTAAATCCTGCAAAAGATAGTTTGCTTACTAAAATTTTTAAAATAGTGAAAGGCGATAAGATTTCTTTAAATGTTTTTAATCCAGAAAATACTAATGAAGCTTGTGAAGAAATTCTTGGTTCAGATATTTTGAAAAAATTAAAATTTAAAGAAGCTACTTTTGATGAGAATTTTGCAAAAGTTACCGATAGTGGTCTTTTGACAGATGATCAGATTTCTTTAATTGTGCACTGTAAAGAGCTATATGATTGCATTAAGTTAAATTTAATTTTAGATGGTGCTGAGACTATTTCTGAAGCAATGCTTAAAAGATACAACAATCATAAAAATGATTTGAGAGTTTTGAAGAGCTTTGTTAAGAATAATTATCCTGAGAGTTATAGTGATTTATTTAGAGATACAAATAAAGATGCTAAATTCGCAACTTATACTAACTATGTTAAAAGTTCAATAAGTAATAATAAAAAGGTAGTTTCTTATTGTCAAAGATGTGTATCTGCGATTCCAAAGGAAGATAGAAAGAATGTTCTAGTTACTTCAGAATATGATAGTTTTATCAAAACTGTAAAAAGTCTTATTGAGTCCAAAGGGTTAGCTGAATCAGCAAAAGAGTCTGAAGAATATAAGTATATTAAAGCAAAGCTTGATGAAAATACATTTTGTAAGAAATTAAGAACGATAGATAATGCGTATTTTCCGAATCAATTAAATGCATATGAATTGCGTAAGATTCTATTAACTCAGCAAACTTTATTCCCTGATTTTTTAACTGATGATGTTATTGAAAAAATTATTAAATTACTAACATTTAGAATCCCTTATTATGTTGGACCGCTTTCTGATTTGCATGATAAATTTTCATGGGTTAAAAGAACTACTCCACATAGTACAACACCGATTACTCCATTTAATTTTAATGAAGAAATTGATGAATTTGCGACCGGTGAGGCGTTTATTACAAGAATGATCTCTAAATGTACTTATTTAAAAGATGAGTATGTTTTACCGAAGCAAAGTATTTTATATCAAGAGTACATGGTTTTAAATGAATTAAATAATCTAAAGATTAATGGTAATCGCATTACTCAAGATATTAAAGAATTTCTATATAAAGATGTTTGCTTACGAAAAAGTAATATAACAAAATCTGTTTTAATTAAATCTTTAAAAAATGCTGGAAAAATTACAGATAATGATACTTTAGGGAAAGGGGATGACTTAGATCCTGGGTTTAAATCATCTTTATCATCTCTGATTAGCTGTAAAAATATTTTAGGTGTTAAATATGATCAAAATTTAACAACTAATCAGCTTTTAATGTGTGAAAACATAATTAGATACTTAACAGTTTTCGGAGATGAAAAGCAACCTGTTAAAGAGCGTATTGATAAAGAGTATGGTTCAATTCTTACAGAAGATCAGATAGAAAAATTTTTAAATTTATCATGTGCAGCCTGGGGTCGACTTTCTAGAAAATTTTTGTCTGGAATAAAAACAACTGAACTGAAAGCTCCTTTAAATGAAGTTAGTATTATTGATATTCTCAAAAATACTACCATGAATTTGATGGAAATATTAAATTCAAATTATTATGCAGAATCTTTTATAGATATAGTACGCAATATTAATAATGAGCAAGACGGTAATAATCAGATTACATATGATGATGTAAATAATTTATATTGTTCTCCTGCTGTGAAAAGAGCCATCTGGCAAGCTTATTTAATAACCGACGAATTAGTGAAAATTAATAAGACACCTCCTGCTGGTGTATTTATTGAAGTTACTCGTTCAGAAGATATAGCTAAAAAGAAGAAGTTACAATCTTCTAGAAAACAAGTTATTGAAGAATTGATTAAAAATATTAAATCAGATCCTAAATATGATGGATATGCTCCAGATAAGCTCAATAATGAATTAACTAAACTAACAAATGATAAGTTAAGAAGTGACAAGATATTTTTCTATTTTATGCAGCTTGGTCGATGCATGTATTCTGGTGAGCCGATAGATTTAGATGAATTACTTAATAACAATAACAAGTACGATATTGATCATATCTATCCGCAATGTCAAATTTTAGATGATAGTTTATCTAATAGAGTTTTAGTTTACCGTAGCGAAAATTTGAAAAAAGGTAAGAACTATCCGATCGCTAATAGTGTACGTGATAAGATGATTAGATTTTGGAATTTACTACATGCTAAGAAATTCATTGATGATAAAAAATTACAACGATTAAAGTCGGCTTCTCCGATTTCTGAAAGTGAAATTGCAGCTTTTAATAATCGTCAATTAGTAAATACTTCACAAGCTGCTAAGTGTGTTGCTGAAATTTTACAGAAGAAATTTCAATCTTCTAAAACAAAAATTGTTTATTCAAAAGCTGAAGTTGTCTCAAGATTTAGACAACTTATGAAGATAGTAAAATGTAGATTTATAAATGATATTCACCATGCGCATGATGCTTATTTAAATATTGTTGTTGGTAACGTTTGGTATCAGATGTTTACTAATCGAGCAGTATCAGGAAGTGATAGATATGCAAATTTATATATGCAATATTTCCAAAAAAATAAGATTGATCTTGATGCGTCTGATTCCTCTAATGAAACTATTTCAATGATAAATGACGGAAGAGATTTTGTAATTCGTAAAATATTTCTAAAGTTCAATATTGAAGGAGTTTGGAAAACTGAATATATGTCAAAAGTTAAGAGCTATACTATTAACTGTGATGAGAAATATATTAATAAGTTTTCTATATCAAGAATGCCTCACGATATTAATTCTGGAGCTTTTTACGATGAGACTACGCACATTAAGTTTAAAGATATAATTCCAATTAAATCAAATATTTCTACAGAGAAATATGGTGGTTATAGGTCTTGCTATTCTTCACATATAGCTTTAGTTGAATATTATGATGAAAAAAAGAAGGTGAATATTAAAGAATTTGTAGCAGTGCCGATCATGATTAATCAGTACACTGGTGAATCTTATTTGAGAAAAATTTGTGAATATAATAATATTCCAAATAACCCTGAAAATAATGTAAGAATCATTTATGACAAAATTTTAGCTGATAATTTAATAGAAATAGATTCTACAAGATATCACATAGCTAAAGCTGATCTATCGTGTGTTGTTGCATCCGAATGGTATCCTTCAGGAAGAACCATAAAACTACTGAAACATTTTTCAAAATACATGGAAAGAGTTGCTTTTCTAAAAGACGACAAAGATAAGAAAAAAGTAGAGGTGGCAAATTATTCATTAGCAGAGTCTGAAATTATATATAAAGAAGTGCTAAAACAGCTATCTAAACCATTTTATAAGCGATATGTTTTAGCGCAAAAAATTCTTGATGGACGAATCAACGCAGATAAGTTTTATGAATTGTCATTGCTTGAGAGAAGCTTGGTTATTGGAGAGTTAATCAGTTTCATTAATAATGACAAGTCTTTATCTGATATGACATTAATTGGCGGTAAAAAGAACGAAAGCATAAAATGGTTAGACCCAATGAAGCAAGTAGAAAAAGAGAAACTAAGTATAAATCTGATTACTCAATCTCCGACCGGATTATTTGAAAAATCCATTCCTTTAATTTAATTAAATAGGAGGTATAAATGGCAGGATTCAGAACTGTAGTAATTAATAAACGATGTAAATTAGAATCCTGCCTTGGATATCTAGTTGTAAGATCTTTAGAAGAAGAAAGAATTCATATTTCAGAAATTGAAAATCTTATTTTAGAGTCTACTGCAATTTCAATTACAAGTGCGTTGATAGTAGATTTAATAGATCAAGGTGTAAATGTAATATTTTGTGATCGTTATCACTTACCATCGTCAAGTCTTTTACCACTAAATTTACATTTAACAAGAACTAAGAATATTTATAAGCAAATTGCTTGGAGTTATAAGGTTAAACAATTATGTTGGTCACTTATTATTAAAGAAAAAATAAGACAACAAGCTTATGTTTTAGGGGTGTCTCATAGAGATGAAGATAAAGAGTCTTTGCTTAGTCTTGCTGAATCTGTAGATATTGGAGACATAGGAAATAAAGAAGCTCAGGCGGCAAAACTGTATTTCTCATCATTATTTGGTGACGGTTTTTCAAGAAGAGATGATGAGGAAGAAGTAAATAAAGCTTTAAATTACGGTTACGCATTAATAATGTCTTGTGTTGCGCGTGAAATTGTAGCTTGTGGATATGCAACAGAAATAGGTATTTGGCACGATCGTGCATGTAATAATTTTAATTTTGCATGCGATTTAGTTGAACCGTTTCGACCTTTAGTTGATTTGCATGTGTATGAAATGCCAGAGTCAGAAGAAAACTTTAAGCATTATATGATTAAATTGTTTGAACGAAAAATCTTACTTGATAATGAAGATCTCTATCTTGTATATGCTATAAGAACTTTTATTAGAAAAGTAATTCGCATACTAAATGAAGAAGATACGAGTTTATACAGTTTATCATATATAAGAGAATAAGATAATGAGTTATAGGTATATGAGATTAATTTTATTATTTGATTTACCAATGGTGACAGCGCAGGATAGACGAGCATACACGCGTTTTCATAAAGAACTAATTCGCTTAGGGTTTTATATGTTTCAGTATTCAGTCTATGTAAAATTGGCAATAAATAGAACTGTTTCTCAACAAATAAAAAATAAAGTAAGAAATTTAAAACCTGAGCGAGGTTTTATATCAATTTTAGAAGTTACGGAAAAACAGTTTAATGCAATGGAGTTCATTATTGGTGGGCGATTGACTAACGTGATTAATAGTATTGAAAGAATAGTGATTTTAGAGGATTAAATGTCAGAACTTGTTTTATATCATAGTAGCTTAACAGAAGATATTAAAATCCCTGAAGAGAAATATTTGACCTTTGTCATTGAAGATAAGTCATTATTTTATAAATTCCTAAATGAATTAAACGAATTGATTATGGGGATTAATCTTGAAGATTCATTTAAATTAATATGTAATGGAAATGCTCTTTCGATTGAAAAGACGGTTTTAGGATTATTTAATATATTTGAATTAGATTTTAATTCAAAAAAAATAATGAATTTGATAATTAAAAAACTGGGCAAATTTCTAACAGAAAGCGAGTCATTAGAAAGAAAATTTAAAATAGAAACTGAAGTTACTAAATTACTGCATGATTTTATTTGTTACACTAATATTGATTTAGCTTTTGAGGCTGTAATTAATGAAACATTAATTGCGAAAATTGGTGATATAAAAGTCTCAAGTATTAGTACTTCTCCATTACATAGAATTTGTAAATATATTGATATAATTGCTGAATTACTACCGATTAAGTTAGTCGTTTTTCCATTCGCTAAAGAATTTTTTAATCCTGATGAATTATTTGATTTAAGTAAATATTGTAGAGATAAAGGGTGTGCATTAGTAGTTTTAGAAAATAAATTAAATACTCCTAAAAGTATAAACGAAGATATTTTTATAATAGATCGTGATCTGTGTTGTATTTTTTAAACTAACCGTAAAAAATATATTGAGTCTTAAATAAAAATTGATATCATTTAAACATACTACGAGTTCAAGCAAATTTTTTACATAATGTCGTAAGACGGTGAGTGTTCACCAATCATAGTATCTAAGTGATAAATTTCTTTTTTACTCATTACTGAATAAGCAGTTAAGTTAGAGAGTGGTGAATTTCTGAGGTAGTTCTTACCTAACACATGGCCAATCTTTAGCAAACACCTGCTTGAGAGTAGTGAATTTTTGAGGTAGTCCTTACCTATAAACTATAATATAATGTAAGCATATGAGCTTGAGAGTAGTGAATTTTTGAGGTAGTCCTTACCGCACGCTGTTGTAATTCAGTGTTATTCATCGCTTGAGAGTAGTGAATTTTTGAGGTAGTCCTTACCTCTTGACAAGAAAGATGTATAAGTAAATTTGCTTGAGAGTAGTGAATTTTTGAGGTAGTCCTTACC